>CAZNYG010000033.1:0-25469 GCA_964577205.1 uncultured Elusimicrobiales bacterium
TGGCCGGTGTAAGGGCGGCTGAGATGTAACGGGCGGCGTCAAGAGAGAACGGCACGAGGTCTATTCTTTCACCCTGCAGCTCCTCTATGATCGGTTTTACCCGGGCGCCTTTGACGCCCACGCATGCGCCGACCGGGTCCACTTTCGGATTGTGAGAAACGACGGCGACTTTCGTGCGCATACCCGCTTCACGCACGATATTTACGATCTCAACGACCTTCTCGTAGATCTCAGGCACTTCGACTTCAAAAAGGCGGCGGACAAGGTCCGGATGGCTGCGGGACAGTATCACGGCCGGGCCGCGAGGAGTGCGCTCGGCTTTTATGATGACCGCACGAACGTGCTGACCGAGGTTGAACCGCTCGCGGAACACCTGTTCGGAAACCGGCAGGATAGCTTCGGTCTTTCCCATGTCGATGATCAGATTGCGATTGGCGAACCGCCATATGACGCCGCTGACCATCTGGCCGATACGTTCTTTCAGTTCTTCGAGAAGGGTTTCGCGTTCGGACTCCCTTATCTTCTGCACAATGACCTGCTTCGCGGTCTGCGCGGCGATACGGGCGAAATCCTGCGTGTCCAGAGGGATCCTGACATCCTCGCCCATCTGCGACTCGGCGTTCATTTTCTTCGCTTCACCAAGGCTTATCTCCAGTGACGTATTGGTGACGTCAGGGACGATCTTTTTTATTACGCGCGCGCTCATGGCGCCGGTCTCGGGATCAACGGACGCTTCGACGTTGACGTTCTTTCCAACGTGTTTTTTATAGGCGGACACCAGGGCGTTCTCTATGACCTTAAGGATCTCTTCCTTCTTGATTCCCTTGTCCTTCTCGATTTGTTCCAGTGCCAGTACCAGCTCGCTTTTCTCAGACATTTATCTCGCCCTCCAGCTTATTGTAGAAGCAATGCAAAGTGAAAAAAAGTGCAAACACACATTGTTAATCAGACTTCCCGCCACCCCATATATCCAATTCTATTTCCCGTTCATGTCGATTTCAGGGTCCAGCCGCGCTTTCGCTATCCCCGCTATGGGGATATCTACTTTTTCACCGCTTATATCGTCAACCCTAACGATCCCGTCCCCCGCGCTTATGATGTTCCCCGTAAAATTCCTCTGGCCGTCAATGGGATCGAAAACCGTTACGCGGATACGCATCCCGGTGAACCGCTTGAAATCCTTTTCTTTTCTAATGACCCGATCGATGCCCGGAGATGATACCTCGAGCACATACGATTCAGGGAACAGCGGCGACGCGTCGATTATGTCGCCCAGCATCCCGCTCATCTTCTCGCAGTCACCCAGATTGAAGCCTTCGGGCTTGTCCAGGAAAACGCGCACGACTTTTTTCCCGCGCTCAACAGCGAACTGGACATCGACCAGTTCCATGTTTTGCGCGTCGACAGCCGGCTCAATCAGTTTTTCAATATTTTCCGCAATGCTCATGAGCTTTCCGCTTTCTCCATAAAACACAAAGAGTGGCTTTTGGCCACTCTGCGGTTATTATACAATATTTGCGGATAAGGTGCAACTTAATAACAGCCACACGTTATTTGACGCTGGATGCTGGACACTCGACAGCGGCAAAAAACAGAAGCGGACGCCGGCTTCAGCCGGAACGGGGGGCCATGCTATCCCGCACTATTTTGACGACAGTTTCGACACATTCGCTCACGGCGACCAGCCGGGCCACGGGCTCTTTGCGGGACTTGATCTCAACCTGGCCGTTCTTAAGGTTCTTCTCGCCGATGGTTATGCGAAGCGGGATGCCGATGAGATCCGCATCCTTGAACTTTATGCCAGCGCGTTCGTCACGGTCGTCCATCAGCGCATCGATCCCCCGGCGCCGGAGCTCCGAATAAAACGTTTCGGCAGTGGTTCGAATGTTCTCATCGGCCCAGTTGACCGGCACAACCACCACCGTGAAGGGCGCGACAGCCATCGGCCATATGATGCCGTTGTCATCGTGCGACTGCTCTATGGTCGCGGCAACGATGCGCGAAACGCCGATACCGTAACAGCCCATTACCATTGTCTGCTCTTTGCCTTCAGCGTCAAGGTATTGCGCTTTCATTGAAGCGGAATACTTCGTGCCGAGCTTGAAGACATGCCCGACCTCTATGCCCCGGGAGAACTTAAGCTCTTTGCCGCAATGGATGCACTTGTCCCCTTCTTTTACCGCCCGTATATCTGCATATCTGTCCGGAGTAAAATCCCGGCCCGGATTGACGTTCTTCATGTGCGTGCCGGCCTTATTCGCGCCGGTCACCGCGTTGACAAGGAATTCGACCGAATAATCAGCAATGACAGCGGCTTTTTCCGCAAGGCGGACCGGGCCAGCGAAACCCACCGGCGCGCCGGTAACCCTTGCTATGGTGGCCTCATCAGCCAGGCGTATCTCGGCGGCTCCCGCCACTGACATCAACTTATGTTCGTTTATTTCCTGGTCGCCCCGCACGAGCGCGACGACCGGCTTGCCGTCCGCGATATAGATGAGCGTCTTTATGAACCGCGTGGGCTCGACTTTGAGGAAGACGCCGACATCGGCCACCGATCTCATATTCGGCGTCGCGATCTCTTCCAGCGGCAGCGCTTCGTCTTTCATGCATGCCGCGCCGCGGGCGCACCCGGCTTTTTCCGTGTTCGCTCCGTAACCGCAATCGCACCAGGCGATGACCTCTTCCCCGGTCTCTGCCAGCACCATGAATTCGTGGGAGAAAGAGCCCCCGATGGCTCCCGTCGTCGCTTCCACCGGCCTGTAAGCGAAACCGCAGCGGTCGCATATACGCTGGTAAGCGGCGAACACTTCCCTATAATACCGTTCAAGGTCCTTTTCGTCCGTATGGAACGAGTATGCGTCTTTCATGTAGAACTCGCGGGCTCTCATGACGCCGAACCGCGGGCGGATCTCGTCACGGAATTTTATCCCGAACTGGTACAGCATAAGCGGCAGCTGCCTGTATGACCGGACTTCGCGGCGGACAAGGTCGGTGATGGCCTCTTCATGCGTCGGGCCAAGGCAAAAATCCGCGTTCTTGCGGTCTTTGAGCCTGAACAGTTCCTTTCCGTAGATCCCCCACCTGCCCGTCTCTTCCCACAGTTCGCGCGGCAAAAGCAGCGGCAGCCATACTTCCTGTCCGCAGATCGAGTTCATCTCTTCGCGGATGATCTGTTCGACTTTTTTCAGTATCTTAAGGCCCAGCGGCAGCCATTCGTACACGCCGGAAGACAGTTTGCGGATCATGCCGGCGCGCTGCATGAGCTTTGCCGAGACTATGTCCGCGTCGCCCGGCGCTTCGCGCAGGGTCGGGATGAATGATGATGAGAAACGCATTGGAGATGCTCCTTGTGAATAGTCGAAGATAACTTATGGGCAATCAGCTTACAGCAGTGAGCTGATTGCTGAATGCTGCCAGCTGACTGCTCATCTGTATTATTTCCTGTATATCTTTTTAATAACGAACTCTATCTGTCCGGAAGGGAGTTTTATGAGGACGGTCTCTCCGACTTTATGGCTGAGCAGTCCCTGAGCTACGGGTGACTGCACGGAGATCTTCATTTCCGCAGCGTTGGCCTCTTCCACATCAACGATCGTGTATTCGTAGTCGTCGCCATCCGAGTCCTTCAGCTGGACCGTCGCGCCGATATATATCTTGTCGTTGTCCATCAGATCATTATTAATGAGCTGCGCGCGCGACAGCTTCGATTCAAGCTCGGCGATCCTTTTGCCGAGGTTGGTCAGGGACTCCTTTGCCGCGTGGTATTCGGCGTTCTCGCGCAGGTCTCCATGCTCGCGTGCCCGTGCCAGTTCTTCCTGTATCAACGGTTTGCGCGCCTGCAGGCGCTCCATCTCCTCTATGAGTTTGTTGCGGCCTTCCCTGGTAAGGTAGATCTGTCCGGACATTTTTACTTTCTCCCTTTGGCGGTATTCTGGATCATCTTCAGCAGCGTCGTCACCCATTGACGGGGCGGCACGCTGCCCAGCGCCTTTCCGTTCCGGAAGAGCACGCCTTTCCCTTTTCCCCCGGCTATCCCGATATCGGCATCCCGGGCTTCGCCGGGGCCGTTGACGACGCAACCCATGACCGCCACCTTCAACGGCCTGTCCTTAAATACGCGGGTGACGTCATGCATCTTGTCCAGCTTTCTTTCGAGCTGATCGACTATGGATATAAGATCCACCGCGCACCTGCTGCATGTCGGGCAGGATATAAGCTCTATGCCGGTGGAACGGAGTTCCATGGATTGAAGTAATTGGTACGCGGCCCGGACTTCTTCCACGGGGTCGGCGGTCAGGGAAACGCGTACCGTATCGCCGATGCCGTCGTTAAGAAGGATTCCCAGGCCCGCGGAAGATTTAATGGTCCCCCGGAACATGGATCCGGCCTCGGTAATGCCGAGATGAAGCGGATAGCGCACCGTCGCCGCCATGAGCCTGTAGGCCGCCACGGTCGTCGGGATGTCGGATGCCTTCAGCGAGATCGCGATATCTTCGAAATCATGTTTTTCAAGGATGCCGACATGTTCCATCGCGGCGGCGACCAGAATTTTTGCGCGGCGAGCGACTTCTTTTCTCCTGTCAGCCACCGGATCCCGGTGAACCGCCTTAAGGGAGCCGGCATTGACCCCGATACGGACAGGTATGCGGGCCCTTTTCGCCGCTTTCACTACCGCCGCGACATTCTCCGCCGCGCCGATATTTCCGGGATTGATGCGCAGTTTGTCAACGCCCTGCCTGACAGATTCCAGAGCGAGCCGGTAATCAAAGTGGATATCCGCGACCAGAGGGATATGGATCTTCCGGCGTATATCGCCAAGCCTCTCAGCGGCTTCCCGGTCCGGCACCGCTACCCGGACGATCTCACACCCCGCTTCTTCAAGAGCATGGATCTGACGGATAGTGGCGCGCGCGTCCCTGGTCATCGTATTGCACATGGACTGCACCGCCACGGGGCTGCCGCCGCCTATCGTCACATTGCCGATGCGGATCCTGCGCGTTCCCTGGCGATGATCGGCCTGCCTGCGGGTTGTCATCTTATTGATCCCGGTCTTCATTTCACTAATTTTTCATCCCCATACGGGCGATATCGCTGTAAGTCGCGAACACGAATATTAGAATGATGATCGCGAGGCCCACGAAGTTGGACACCTGCACGATCCTTTTGTTTATCGGCCGCCTGATGATACCTTCGACGATCGAAAGGAATATATGGCCGCCGTCCACAAGAGGTATCGGAAGCAGGTTGAACAGCCCCAGCGCCACCGATATGACGGCAAGCAGGTTGAGCAGGCTTTCCCATCCCGTTTTTGCGGCTTTCGCGAGTATCTGGATGACACCTATCGGGCCGGCCACTTCAGGCTTTTCCCAGCGGACCAGTTTCTCCCCGAGATACTTGAGCGTATAGACCGACTGCAGCCATGCCATTTTCGCGCTGTACCCGACAGCCGGGATAAATCCCACTTCTTCAGTAATAACGCCGGGAGCTATACCGATAACGCCGTTCCCGCTGGCGGGATCCCTGCGGGGGTGCACTGTGACCTTCATGTTCTCGCCGCCGCGGACGATATCCAGAGTGACCGCCCGGCCTTCCATCGAATGTATCCGTTTCGCCATGTCTTCCCACGATGATACGGCCGCGCCGTTGATGCCTGTCACCCTGTCCGAGGCTTTGAGGCCCGCCTGTTCCGCGGGATAGCCGCTGGCCACTTCGCCTATCACCGGTTCAGCTGAAGGGCGGGGCACTCCCCACGTGACGAGAACTATGGTGAACAGTATGATCGCGAGCACATAATTCATCAGCGGCCCGAAGAACGCGATGATCAGCCGGCGGTACCACGGCTGCGAAAGGAACTCGTCCGGCCGTCCGGAAGCGTCGTTAATATCCTCCCCGGGCATTTTGACCATGCCGCCCAGCGGTATGGCACAAAGGGAATAACGCGTTCCGCCGTACGTAAAACCCGCTATCTCCGGGCCGAAGCCCAGCGTGAACTTCTCCACCCGGATGCCGAACTTTTTCGCCATCATGAAATGCCCGAGCTCGTGGATGAACACAAGGAGCCCGATGCCGAATATCGTCGCTATGACCTGAAATACCGTGATTTCAAAACCCAACGCGTGTATCATTGATCTTTCCTCTCACATTTCTCTATGGCCAGAGCGGCCGCTTCGCGCGCCCAGGAGTCCGCGGCGATGATCTCGCCGAGTCCCGAAGCGCTGATCGGAGCATGGCGCCTCATGACACAGTTAATTACCGACGGAATGGCATCGAACGGAATACGTCTGTCCAGGAACGCGTGGACGGCCGCCTCGTTGGCCGCGTTCATGACGGCAGGCATAGTACCTCCCTTGCGGCCCGCTTTAAGCGCGAGCCCCAGGCAGGGAAAACGCCGGAAATCCGGCAGCCCGAACTCAAGCCGGCTTATCTCTTCCAGTTTCAGGGGTTTTACGGCGCATGGAAAACGTTCGGGGTAAGTCAGAGCGTACTGGATCGGAAGCCTCATGTCAGGCGAGGAAAGCTGCGCGATGACCGCGCCGTCCGCGTATTCGACCATTGAATGGATGATGGACTGAGGATGGATAAGAACGTCTATGCTGTCCAGAGGCATGTCGAAAAGGAATCCGGCTTCGATGACCTCCAGACCTTTGTTCATAAGCGTGGCCGAATCTATCGTGATCTTCTTCCCCATCCGCCACGTCGGATGGGCAAGGGCGTCATCGACGCGGATATCTTTATGTTTCTTCGCGGAACGGTAAAATGGCCCGCCGGACGCGGTCAAAATAATGCGTTTCACCGCGCGGCGCGGTTCGTTCTTGAGGCACTGGAATATCGCCGAATGCTCGCTGTCGACCGGAAGGATGGCCACTTTGTTCCTGCGGGCCTCGTTCATAAGGAGCGGCCCGGCGACTACCAGCGCTTCCTTGTTTGCCAGGGCCACATCTTTTCCCGCCCGGATGGCGGCGATGACCGGGATAAGGCCCACCGCGCCGACGACCGACGTCAGCAGCAGCTCAGTTTTCGGGTGCGTCGCGACGCGGACAAGGCCGTCCCCTCCGGAACAGATCACTGTTTTGAACCCGCGTGAACGGCACCATTCCCTGACCTCGGCGGCATCCTCGCCGTTCTGCAGCGAAACCATCCGGGGACGCGTCCGCCTTATCTGTTCTTTCAGCAGGCTTATATTGCTGCCGGCGGAAAGAGCGGCGACGGAAAAACGCTCCGGGTGCTGTCTAATGACTTCCAGAGCCTGTGTCCCTATGGACCCTGTGGAACCGAGAATACTTATGGATTTTTTCATGGCCGGTTGCCGCCGCATCAGTAATGGTTGACTATGGTCAAATAGTAATAGAAGAGCGGGGCGGTAAGCAGAAAGGAATCGAATCTGTCAAGCATTCCCCCGTGGCCCGGCAGCAGATGCGCCGAGTCCTTGACGCCGGCATCGCGCTTGAGCAGCGATTCCGCCAGGTCGGACATCTGTGAAACGACGGCTATGCCCAGTCCGAGGAACAGCGCTTCCCCTGCGGAAAGAATGTCTTTCATGAACAGGCCGCGGCAGATCACCGCGGTAATCATGCCGGTAACGACCCCCCCGGCCGCTCCTTCCAGAGTTTTTTTCGGGCTTATGGTCGAGGCAAGCGGCCTGCGGCCCAGTTTTTTCCCCGTGAAATACGCGCCCGTGTCGAGGGACCAGATAGTAATGAAAAGGAAGAAAACATATTCCATGCCGCCCGGCCTGAGCGACCGGATAAGGAGCAGATGGCCCAGCGTCCAAGGTATGAACATGATCCCGAACACCGTTATGGCGAGGCGCTCGATCGATCGGGAGGGGTTTCTGCGAAGCATCTCGACCAGAACGATGACGACGAAGAGAATGCTTATCACGGCAGGCGTTCCCTGGTTGTCGGCCAGCGTGCCGATTCGCGTGCCGTTCAGGAACAGCGAAATGAAGACGGCGATCCCGCAGGCGATACCCGTCGCCGGCAAAGCCTGATATTTCGTTTTGCACAGGACAAAGTATTCCCTGAGCGCAAGAAATACGATACCCAGCATCATTATGAAGAAAGGGATGCCACCCCAGTAAACGGTAAGGACGACCAGTGGGATCCCGATGATCGCGGTGATCAGGCGTGGGAGAAGCATTCGATGTCCTTGTTTATCCGGTCCCGCCAAAACGGCGTTCGCGTTTCCGGTATTCATCTATCGCCAGGTGCAGGTGTTCTTCGCTAAAATCCGGCCAGAGCACCGGTGACACGTACAGTTCGCTGTACGCCAGTTGCCACAGGAGAAAATTTGAAAGACGCATTTCCCCGGACGTGCGTATGAAAAGGTCCGGATCAGGTATCTCTCCGGTGTCGAGATACTGCGAAAAAGAATCTTCCGTCAGCGGCTTTTCGCCGTCGCTTCTCCAGCGGCCGATGGCACGAATTATCTCGTTACGGCTTCCGTAATTCAGTGCCAGTATAAGCACCATACCCGTATTGCTCTTTGTCTTTTCTATCGCTTTTTCCAGCGTTTTCAGCGAGGCCTCGGGCAGTTTGGAACGGTCCCCGATCGAAAGAAGCCGGATATTGTTGCGCGTCATGACCGGCAGTTCTTTCAAAAGATAAGTCCGGAGTATCTGCATGAGACCCCGGACTTCCTCTTTCGGCCGCAGCCAGTTCTCGGTGGAAAAAGCGTAAAGTGTCAGGAACCCGATACCGGAGTTGCTGCATTCTTCAACTATACGTTTTACGGCGCTTACCCCGCGCTTGTGTCCCATGATTCGGGGATAGCCCCGTTTTTTCGCCCAGCGCCCGTTACCGTCCATCACTATGGCGATATGCCGGGGAAGCCTGGAATCGTCGGGAAGCGTCCGCTTTCTTTCTGGCATAGCGAATACGCTACTATTTGTCGCCGCTGATGGCACTGACCGGACAAGCGTCGGAACACGCTCCGCAATCAGTGCATTTCGCGGGGTCTATCTGATATTTGTCCCCGGACTGGCTTATGGCCGATACCGGGCAGCTGCTCTCGCAGACTCCGCATCCCGCGCATGTTTCCTGATCGATCTTGAACGCCATGGTGGTTCCTCCCTGTTGTGTTGTTCCAGCCAACCCTGCAGCCGGATATTTAAATACGCTTTCTGCCACTCGCCCTATACTTCCATTATTTCTTTCTCTTTCAGTGCGATCAGTTCGTCGATCCTGTGTATATAGGCATCCGTCAGCTTCTGAGAGTCCTCTTCGGCCTTCTTTCTTTCGTCTTCCGTCATTTTCTTTTCTTTTTCCGCTTTCTTTATCGATTCGACCACCTGGCGGCGCTCGTTGCGGATCGCTACCTTGAACTCTTCAGCCATCTTATGCACCAGTTTAGTCAATTCCTTTCGACGGTCTTCTGTAAGGGAAGGGAGCGAAAGGCGGATGATCCTTCCGTCGTTGGCCGGGGTCAGGCCGAGCTCCGATTTCAGTATCGCTTTTTCGATCGTGCCGATGATGGATATGTCCCAGGGCCGTATTTCGATGGTCCGGGCGTCAGGCACTCCGAGGTTTGCCACCTGGTTCAGCGGAAGCATGGTACCGTAGCTTTCGACCCGTATGCCTTCGACAAGGGCGGTGCTGGCGCGTCCCGTCCTCAACGCCGCGAAATCCCCCTTGACCTTTTCAATGGTCCTTTTCATCGGCTCTTCGCCGGCTGCGATCAGTTCCTTTGATAACATATGCTTTCCCTCCCCGCGATTTGCCCTGCAAATCGCAGAGCGATATAAAATTGAGCAATAGAGAATAGCTCATTTGCGACATTTTATTCAGCGTTCTACTCTCTTCTGTCAGCTCTCAAGATCTTCGAATGCCATGTATTTGTTACTTATGAACCAGGGTACCTGTCTGCGTGTTCTCCATGACCCGCGCTGTATTGCCGGGGACATGAAAATCGAAGACGATTATATTGATGCCGTTGTCGCGGCACAGTGCGAAAGCCGCCGCGTCCATGATCTTCAGATCGTGCTTCAGCGCGTCATCGAACCTCAGTTCGGTAAAACGCTTTGCGTCAGGGTCTTTTTTCGGATCGGCGCTGTAAACACCGTCAACCTGCGTCGCTTTGAGCACGACATCGGCGCTTATCTCCGACGCTCTCAGAGCGGCTGTCGTGTCTGTCGTAAAGAACGGGTTCCCCGTTCCTCCCGCGCAGATAACGACGCTTCCGCCGTCAAGCTCGCGGACCGCCCTGTCCCGGGTGAACCGTTCCGCGATGCCTCCCAGCTCAAAAGCGCTGAGAACGACCGCGCGTATACCCCGGGAGCGCAAAGCGTCGCACAGAGCGATCGCGTTCATGACCGTTGCCAGCATTCCCATGTGGTCCGCGGCCACCCGGTTAAGGGACTTCCCCGCGCCGCGCCACAGATTTCCGGCGCCTGTCACCACGGCCAGCTGCACGCCGCTCTTTACCAGCGGTTCTATCTCTCCGGCGACTATTTCAAGCGATGCCACATCGATACCGGAACCGCTTTTACCCGAAAGAACCTCTCCGGACAGCTTCAGCAGAACCCGACGGAATTTCATTGAGTTTTTATTCCTCTCCGACCCGGAAGCGTGCGAACCGGCGCACAACGATGTTCTCGCCGATCTTGGCGATCGCGTTGGTCACAAGGTCCTTTATCTTTTCCTTGCCGCTTGAGTCGCGGATATAGGGCTGGTCCATGAGGCAGACCTGAGTATAGAATTTGTCAAGTTTGCCGAGAATGATCTTTTCAAGGACGGCCTCGGGCTTTTTTTCTTCCTTCAGCTGGACCTTGTAGATCTCTTTTTCCTTTTCGATGACTTCCGCAGGCACCTGTTCACGGGTCACGTAGAGCGGGTTGGCTGCCGCGACCTGCATCGCGATCTCTTTCACCAGTCCCTGAAAGTCTTCCGTACGGGCGACAAAATCCGTTTCGCAGTTCACTTCGACAAGCACGCCGAGTTTCCCGCCCACGTGGATGTACGAATAGACCAGCCCTTCTTTCGCCGAACGTTCCGCTTTCTTCACAGCCGTCGCGATGCCTTTTTCGCGGAGTATCTGGACCGCTTTATCAAGATCGTCCTTGGACTGCGACAGGGCGTTACGGCAATCGACTATCCCCGCGCCGGTCATTGACCGGAGTTTCTGTATCAATTCGGTAGAACTCATTGGCCTGTTACCTCGCTTTCACTGGTTTTTTCAACTGCTTCCACCGCGACGGGCGCCTCAGGGACGGGGGCTTCGCCCGCGGGGATTTCGGCTTTCGCGGCCGCTTCCTCTTTCTTGTTCGCCATGCCTTTGCCTTCGACAACGGCGTCGGCGACAATGGAACAGAAGAGTTTCACGGCGCGGATCGCGTCGTCATTGCCAGGGATGGGAAAATCAACGGCGTCCGGATCGCAGTTCGTATCGCAGACCGCGACGATCGGAATGCCAAGTTTGCGGGCTTCGCTGACGGCCGTCGTCTCTTCAGAAGGATCGACGATGAAAAGCAGCCCGGGCAGCTTGCTCATGTCCTTGATTCCGGACAGGTATTTTTCAAGTCGTGCGCGTTCTTTTTCGCGCTTTGACTCCTCTTTTTTTGAAAGGACATCGAACAGCCCGTCCGCTTTCATCTTATCGAGCTCGCGCAGGCGTCCGATCGATTTCTTGAGCGTCTCATAGTTGGTCAGCGTACCGCCGAGCCACCGTTCGCTCACGAAAAATGCCCCGCAGCGGGTCGCTTCTTCGCGCACCGGGATCTGTGCCTGTTTCTTGGTGCCGACGAAAAGGACGGTCCTCCCCTCAAGAACTGAGTCACGGATGACTTTGTAGGTCTTTTTGAGCTCTTTTACGGTTTTCTGAAGATCGATGATGTGGATCTTGTTGCGAGTGCCGAAAATGTACTTTGCCATCTTCGGGTTCCAGCGGCGGGTCTGATGTCCGAAATGGACACCGGCTTCCAGCAGGGACTTCATGGAAATGTTGGCCATACCTGTACTGCCTCCTTTGGTTTTTTGTCCCGCTTCCGAGGGACCCTCCACTCCCTTCAGCTCCCGCCGGCCCCGCAAAAGCGGGGACCCCGGCAGAAATCCGGAAGTGTGTGAAGTGTACGATCCCGTTCATTGTAACAAATATTCGTGCTCATTTCAATATCCCCGCAAGCGGCCACGCCACCCACCGCACCACCACTGACTTCGTGTTCATTGACCGCGTTCCCGATAAATGTTAGAATCAACCTGAGTAAATCTGATACAAAGGGAGCGCACGCTATGAAACGCTGTATAGCAGTAATCGCGGCCATCACTTTTTTGACGGGCCTTACGCCGTTGACGGCCGAAGAGAACGCGGCCACGGCCGCTTCTGAAGTCCTGGCCCCTTCCGAAGCCCCCTCGGCGATCCCGGCCGTTGAAACGCCCGTTGATCCGTCCGTTGAACCGGCAGCAGTGCCGGCAGCCGCTGAAACTGTAGTGCCTTACGGTGAAACACGCTCGAACGAAGTCCAGCTCAGGAACGCTGAGGGCAAAGATAAGCGCGAGATCAAAAAGCTTGAAGCGGAAAAAGCGAGAGCGCGGAAAGCCGAGTTGAAACGCATCGAAAAGGAAAAAAAGACGGCGCTGAAGCAGGAGATGAAGCAGGCTAAACAGCAGCATAAAGAGGAAATGAAAAGGATCAAGAAAGAAAGGGAAGAGAAGGAAAAAGTTGAACTGAACAGGATCAGGGAGAACAAACTGGACGAATTGAATGAAATGGAGAAAGCCAGGAAGAAGGAATTGAAGCAGGAAATGAAAAAATTGAAAAAAGAAATGAAATAGCAAATATTTTTTCAAAAAGGCCGGTGAAAGCGTCCCCGAACGGAACGCTCCACCGGCTTTTTTTTAAGCAAGGCCGGGGGCAACTATTTTAGCGGATCAGTTCTCGTTTCCCGCTTCAAGAGTAACGAAGAAAGCGGCGAGAGTGCTGAGGACGTTTTTCATAGTTTTGGGGCGGACGTGTGTCAGTTTTTCCCAGACGACCGGGATAAAGGACAGCGACAGCGAAAGAAGGCGGGGTATCCTTTCAACCGAGAAGTGGAACAATTTTAAAGGAGCGAGCACCCACGCGAGTTCCCGGGACAGCGTGCGGGGGTCGGTCAATCCGATCCAGATGCTGATCATGATCAGGAATATCAGCCGCAGAGAGAAAAGTATGCCCTGATGGACCCCGACGCTTGAGACAGTTATCCATCCCCAGTGCCAGTAAATGTTCCCTTTCACGGTGAACAGTACCGGCAGGACAAAGCTGAAGAGGATCGCTCCCCACAGCCGGAAAAGGCGGGTCAGTTGCAGCGTATGTCCGTACATGTGGATAAGGACGATCACCAGTACGATGAGCCCGATGTAGATGAGCGTGCTTGCCCAGAAGATCGTGCTCGCGACCATGGCCAGCGCCGCGACGAGTTTCAGCTTGTCTTTCAGCTCCGGAGGCCCGGGATCATCCTTCTCTTCCCTGAAGGCGATGTCACGGAAACTTTTGCGGGACTTTTCAAGCGTCATGCGCTCGATGGCGAATTTCCCCGCCCTGCCCACCGCGTAGCCCATTATGGCGGACGCGATTACGGCTATCGGCGACAGGACGAACACGCCTTTATGCGGGATGAGCCAGTAGTAGGTGACAAGTATCTGCGAAACGCTGTGGCCAAGCAGCCCCGCGACACCTGTCGCTACGACCGGCAGCGGGTTGCGCCTCCTGAAGACGTGATGGACCGAGGCCATTACGACGAAACAACCCAGCGATCCCGACAGCGTAAGGAACAGGCCCGGCGAAAGGAAGGTGCCGTTGGTCATGCTCGCGACCAGCGGCTGGAACAGCGCGATCTCGAACGCGGCCTGCGGCCCGAACATGACGAGGCCGATCAGCGTGCTGATATTCGCGACGCCCATGCGCAGGCCGGGGATGGGGATCGGGATGAAATATTCGGCGATCTGAAGAGCGCTGCCGCAGGCGATAAGAAAAGCTATCTGGGCTATATTGTATTTTTTCAGGTGTAAAACGGTGTCAGGTGTCATATTCGATAAAATTTTGTCCGCGTGTTATCCCGCGCTTCTTAGAATCCCAGGTGTTCGTCTACGAGGATTACATGGAACTCGGTATATGCCGGGCGCTTTCGCAGTGTGACGGCGATGTTGCAGATCCTCTGCGGGGATGAACAATCAGCGCAGGCGCCGGTCGTCGCGCAGGGAGTGGAAAGGCCGAGCCGGTGTGCGTTTGCCGGGCCCGCCAGGGACCTTACTCTCGCATCGGCGGATCCTTCATCCTCCGCTATCTTGTTCCTGCCGGCAACGACGATCACCTTTTTGGGGCCGAACATCACGCCTGCCGCCCTGTTGCCGATCTTGTCGACAAAAAACAGTTTACCATCCTTCGTCACGGCATTCGGGCTCGCCATGAAAACGTCGGCAAGGAGCGCTCTGCGCCGTACCTCCAGGATCTCTTCGGGATTCATGCCGGGTTTCTGTCCGATGACCGGTTGTTTCCTCGCGGCCAGCGCGGCATCGATGCCAAGGTCTTTCAGCGTCTGCGAGCCGCCGAAACCGACTGTTTCCCCCTCCTTCACGATGGCAAGGATCTCGATCAGCGCGGCTTCTTTCGTCGAGACGTTATGCACCTGGAACAGGTTCTCTTCCAGTGCGTTCTCCGTCTGTTTCAGGATCGTCACATCATGCCAGTTGAGGTGTTCGTTCATGACAGCTCCCTATTTGTATGCAAGTATCTCGCTGACCGGATTTCGCGCGGGCGCTTTCGGCGTCGCGGCGGGCTTCCCCACCGGGACAATAGCAACAAGCCGGTCCGGAGCGTTGACATCCAGTATTCTTTCCAGAGCTTCCCGCGCGATCATCGGCCCGGTCATCCAGCAGCTGCCGTACCCAAGGGCATGGGCCATGAGCAGCAGGTTCTGAATGGCCGCCGACGGCCCCTGCAGCTCCGCGCCGGACGAATACCCTTTAATCAGGTCATAGCGTTCATAAATGCGCGCTGCGATCGATCCGTACGGTTTACCCACTATCCCGAAAACAAGCGGCGCTTTGTCAAAAAACGCGTAATAACGGCTGTATGCGGTCAATTCGTTCACCGCTCGCGGAGAAGGTATCTTTGCCGCAAGGCTGTCGACGGTTCCCCTCACCTCTTCCGCCATGGCGCATATCGTCTCCCGCGTGGTCACCGCGACAAAACGCCAGTTCTGCGTATTGGATCCCGAAGGAGCCCATGATGCCGCTTCCACCATCCTTTCGATGTCTTCGCGGGGCACTGGTTCTGCGGTATAGCTTCGGATGCTCCGGCGGCCTTTCAGGAATCCCATCGCGGTATCGGCGTTCATCAAAAGCTCCTTATGTCCGGCTGTTTTTCAGGATCGTCCCCGCGATTATCCTGCGCGTGCCGCCGTTTGAAAGCCCGACCAGCAGCGCTCCGTCCTCGTCAATACCTTTGACGGTGCCGGTCACCGTTTCCTGCCCGGACCGTACCGACACGGAGGATTCCGTCAACCAGGAACGGCGACAGTATTCTTCGCGAAAAGGCCCGAATCCGTGTTCGGCAAAGAGAGGGAACGAGCGGTCCCATTCGTCCAGGAACGCAGCGAGCAGAGCAGCCCGCCCTATGGGTCTTCCCGCGGCTTTTTTCAAAGTGACCGCGTCCTTTTCCAGCGCGGCGGGCAGCGTATTGTTAACGTTTATCCCGATACCGGCGACCACCCAGTTAACCCTGCCGATCTCGGCGGACATTTCGGTCAGTATGCCGGCAAGCTTTTTTCCGCCGGCAATGATATCGTTCGGCCACTTTATCAGCGAGGCGACGCCCGACACATGTTCGACGGCCCTGCAGACGCAAAGTGAGATAAGGAACGTTATCAGATGCACCTGCTCCGGCATGACGGCGGGGCGCAGCAAGAGCGAACACCATATACCGCCGCGAGACGCCGTCCACTGCCTTTGAAAACGCCCGTAGCCGCCGGTCTGCCTTTCGGCCAGCACGACGGTATCCTTCAACTCCGGTTCCGCGGCAAGCCTTTTCGCCGTCGTCTGTGTCGAATCCGTCTCTGCTTCATAGACGAACCGCCACCGGCTGCCCGCAGTACTTTTCATACGCGAAGTTATTTCGTCCGGCAAAAGGAGGTCGGGGCTTGAGATCAGCTTGTATCCCCGGTTCTTTTCGCCCGCGATACGGTATTCCCGTTCACGCAGCCTGCCGATCCGCTTATGTACCGCCGCCCGGGATATGCCCAGGCTCCTTGCGAGAGATTCCCCTGAGACGAATTCACGGGATGAGAGCAGCGACAGGATATTCATTGATCGAATTCCAGGCTGATGTCGAGAGCGGCGGCGGAATGGGTCAGCGCACCTATGGAAATGCGGTCGACGCCCAGCTTCGCATACGTTCTAACCGTAACAAGGCTCACGCCGCCGGAGATCTCCGTCCGCGGACGTTCCTTACCCTTCAGCGAAACCGCGCTCTTTATCAGTGAAAGCGATCTCTTAAGCATGGAGACCGTCATGTTGTCCAGCATTATGATATCCACGCCGGCATCCAGAGCCGC
This sequence comes from uncultured Elusimicrobiales bacterium, assembly GCA_964577205.1. GTDB lineage: Bacteria > Elusimicrobiota > Endomicrobiia > Endomicrobiales > CAIRNS01 > CAZNYG01. The sequence goes on from CAZNYG010000033.1 coordinate 16,526, forward strand.
TTTCACCTGAGGCAGCGTTTCGCACTCCACTTCGACCTCGCGCGACGGGTGCTTCGAACGCACGGCCCTGACCGCCTCCGACAGGTCTTTCACATAGACGAGATGATTGTCCTTGATCAGTACCATGTCGCCAAGGCCCCGCCTGTGGTTCATTCCTCCGCCGCAGCGCACGGCATACTTGGCGAGTTCCCGCATGCCGGGGATCGTTTTGCGGGTGTCATATATTCGCGCCCCGGTACCCTTTACCTTTTCGACAAAACGTGAAGTGATCGTTGAAATCCCCGAAAGATGCTGGAGGAAATTGAGCGCCGTGCGTTCTCCGGTCAGGAGCGCGCGGGCGGGGCCTTTTACGATCGCGATGATCTGCCCGGCGCGAACCCTATTTCCGTCACGCGTTCTTGCTGTCACGAGGCACCGCCTGTCCAGGAGTTTGAACGTTGCCGCGCACATATCCATCCCGCATACGATCCCGTCCGCTTTGGCTACGAACCGGGCCTGAGCAACTGCATTCGACGGTACCAGCGCAAGGGTAGTCACATCGTTGCGGGCCATATCTTCAGCGAGCGCGGCCCTGATCAACTGTACATTGACGGGAGTGTTCATTCTTTATCCTTCATCCCTTCGGTTATGGCGGCGCGGCGCCTTGCCGCGCAACGGTTTAACGTATGTCCTCACGGCCGGCCTGCCGGAGCCCGCCGCGCCCATCTCGCGAAGTTCGACGATCCTGTCCCTCAGCATGGCGGCCGTTTCGAAATCAAGGTTGTCGGCGGACTCGCGCATCTGTTGTTCAAGGCCGGTAATAAGCCCGGGAACCGATGCCGGTCCCAGGTATTCGCCGCCGGCCTCCCTCACCATCTCGCTCAGCCCTTCTTCTTTCGCGCGGTACTGGAACTCTTCCAGCTCCTGCACGGCTTTCACGATAGATCTCGGCGTTATATTGTTAGCCTTGTTGTGTTCCAGCTGCTTTTTCCGCCGGCGGTTCATTTCCGCCAGCGCGCGTTCCATCGACCCTGTCATGTTATCGGCGTACAGGATCACCCGTCCGTTCACGTTGCGCGCGGCGCGTCCGCAGATCTGTATCAGCGTCGTCTCCGAACGGAGGAACCCTTCCTTGTCGGCGTCCAGCACCGCGACCAGAGCGACTTCCGGCAGGTCGAGCCCTTCCCTGAGAAGGTTGATGCCTACCAGCACGTCGAACGTTCCCAGCCGCAGGTTCCTGAGTATGTCGATCCTGGTGAGCGCGTCGATCTCTGAATGAAGGTATTGAACCCGCACCCCTTTTTCCTTAAGATACCCGGCAAGCTCTTCCGACATCCGCTTGGTCAGCGTCGTGACCAGGACTCGCTCCTTATTCGCCACGCACTTTTCGATCTCGACGAGCAGGTCCCTGATCTGTCCTTCAATGGGGCGGATGACGACCTCGGGGTCCACCAGCCCGGTAGGGCGTATAACCAGGTCGATGATATCTTTCCCGGCCTTTTCCAGCTCGTACGGCCCGGGCGTTGCGGTCGTGAAGATCTCCCGCGCCATCAGGCTTTCAAACTCATGAAATTTCAAAGGACGGTTGTCCAGCGCCGAGGGCAGACGGAATCCGAAATCGATCAGCGTCTGTTTACGGCTGCGGTCGCCCTCGTGCATGCCTCGGATCTGGGGGATCGTTATATGGGATTCATCGATGACCATCAGGAAGCCGCGGTCCCTGTTGACCGGCGACGCTTTGAAATAATCTATCAGGCATGCCGGGCGCGATCCCGGCGCGCGTCCAGCCAGGTGCCGTGAATAGTTCTCGACGCCGTGGCAGAACCCCGTTTCTTCCAGCATCTCAATATCGTAACGGGTGCGCTGTTCAAGCCGCTGCGCTTCCAGCAGTTTCCCTTCCTTCTTTAATTCCTCGATCCTCTCCGCCAGCTCTTTACGGATGCCGGTCACCGCCGCTTCGATCTTCGGACGGGTCGTGACAAAGTGTTTCGCGGGGTATATGTATACCCGGTCTTTTTCGGCGAGCGGCTGCCCGGTCACAGGATGTATCTCACGGACGCGTTCGATCTCATCTCCGAAGAACTCGATCCGGAGGGCCGTCTCAAGGTACGCGGGGAAGACTTCGACCGTATCGCCTTTTACGCGGAAACGACCGCGTATGAATTCGATATCGTTGCGTTCGTAGTGGATCGCGATAAGGTCCCTCAACAGTTCCGTGCGGTTCTTTCTCTTCCCCTTTTCGAGAGACACGCACATCTCCCTGTATTCCTCCGGAGTGCCCAGGCCGTAAATGCAGGAGACCGACGCCACGATGATGACGTCGGGGCGTTCCAGTAGGGCGGACGTCGCTTTCAGCCTCAGGCGGTCGATATGGTCATTGATGGAAGCGTCTTTTTCAATATAGGTATCCGTCGAAGGAACATACGCTTCCGGCTGGTAGTAATCGTAGTAGGATATGAAATACTCGACCGCGTTTTCCGGGAAGAATGCCTTGAACTCCGCGTACAGCTGCGCGGCCAGGATCTTGTTTGGCGACATGATGATTGCAGGACGCTGTACCCGTTCGATCACGTTCGCGATCGTGAACGTTTTCCCCGATCCGGTCACCCCGAGGACGACCTGGTATTTTTTATTGTCATTAATGCCCCGGACGAGGCGTTCAACGGCTTCCGGCTGGTCGCCGGACATTTGGAACGACGAAGACAGCTTAAACTTTTTTTCCATTGGCCCTTCTGCTTCCTTCCAGCATGATCTCCAGCAGCGGGAAAGTATCCAGGTCCGTCGGGTCAAGATGCAGCGGGGTCACCGAGGTATATCCCTTATTTACCGCCGCTATGTCCGTACCCGCCTTCTGCACGCCCGATATGAATTTTCCCGCGAGCCAGTAATACTTTCTTCCCCGCGGATCCGTGCGGCACTCGATCGAGTGATCATATATCCGCTGCCCCACTGAAGCAACGGCCATCCCCTTCGCCTTCCTGGGCACGTTGACGTTCAGGTACACGTCTTCCGGGAGCGGCCGAACCTTCAGCGCGGTAACGATGTCCCTGGCGACACCTGCCGCCAGAACGAAATCGCCTCCGGCGAGATCCGCGACGGAAATCGCGATCGCGGCAACACCGTGCAATGCTCCTTCGCGCGCTCCTGCAACCGTTCCGGAATAGATCACGTCCTGACCGAGGTTGGGGCCGCTGTTGATACCGGAAACCACCATGTCCGTCTTTCCCCTGACAAGCGACCTGATACCGTATTTGACGCAGTCGGCAGGCGTGCCGTTGGCAATATAGGTGTCTTTCGACATGCATTCCACGCGGAACGGTTTATGCAGAGTTATCGAATGGCTGGTCCCGGAGCGCTCCTTGTCGGGCACGATCGTTATGACTTTCCCCAGTCCGCGCAAAGCGTGGACCAGGGGTTTCAGCCCGGGTCCGTATATCCCGTCGTCATTGGTGACAAGTATGGTCATTGAACGTCCTTTTGCGCGTGTTTTATTCATTGGTGTATTTTACCAAATCGAGAGAGAAAACAGAAGACGGGCGGCTGAAGCCGCTCTGAGCGCTCCCGACACAAATAAAAAATCCCCTTTCTGGGGGATTTATGTTTGCTTCGTTGTTCGCGGCGGACGCCTTTAGAACCGGGCGCGGACGCCCATGCTTACATAGTGATCCGTATAATCATACTGATCCAGATTCGATTCTCTGACCGCGTACTGGTACGTCTCCTCCAGCGTCAGCCATTCCATTACGGGCAACGAGCAGCTGAGCACGGCATAATACCGGGTATCTCCGCGTTTTTTCAACAATGATCCGAAAAGTACCTCATTGGGATATTGTTCGTCAACATACTGCCCTTTCACTCCCGCGACCAGATCCCTCAGGAAAGTATGTTTGATCCCGGCGCCCACGTAATTGACAATATAGTAGGGATTGCCGGCAAATGACGACTCCATCGTGTTGCGGTAAGCGTTGAGTTCAAGCCTTGTTCTGTCGCTTAACTCGGAAATCGCGGTGAGAGAGACGACCGGCATGGTCGCGTCATTGGCGCTGTTCGTCCGGTATGTCCTCACTTTGACCCCGGCCCTTCCTTCGATCGCCGTTCTTTCCGTCAATTTCCCGCGGATGCCCCCACCGCCGAACTGCGAATGAGAATCATTCCCGACAGCGTGCCGGTAATCGATCAGCCCGTAGTTGTACGCCGCGAATACCGAGGTTTTCGGAGAGAACCAGAACTCGGTCTCCATGCCAAAGTCCGATTCCCGCCGGCTCAACGCCAAGTCGTAAGAATCCTTCAGATAATCCAGCTTCAGGTTGCCGTAAAGAAGGCGAGTCATGAATCTCCGCGACCATTTTTTCCCCAGGGAGCAACGAAAATCATTCTGCGTCCGCTTGACCGGGTCGGTCAGTTCAGCGGGCGCCGGTTCCGCCGCGCTGCGATACGTGTCGCGTATCCTTGATACTATCCCGGAAGGGAATTTAAGGTCCACGTCCGCCCCTATGGCATGCTGTATCGTATTATTGTCGTCGGGCCGCTCGCTGTACAGCGTTGATTCTCCCATGTAATCGAGCGATATCGAATGATCCCTTACCGGAAAATGAAACCCCGTCCCGACCCTGAGAAGGGACACGGACGCTGATCTTTCGCGCGTAGACGAAAGATACAGATTTGAATCGTGCGTACGCGTCAGCTCGGCGAAGGGAGTGAACGTCATTGAATGGTAACGGACCTCCGCCGAAGCGGGACTTGAGGCGATAAGCGAAACGGCAAGGAGGGCGCCGCATACGGTGCACAGTTTTAATGTTCTCATTCATTAAGCTCGTTCATGAATTGTCATAAACAAACACATGACAACTATAGTAAAAAACACGGATAATTGCAATACTTTTCTATCGGTTCAGCGCAACAGCCAAAGCTGCGTCCGCGATCCTCTGCTGCGGAAGTATCAAAGGCAGTGACGGATGATGTTCATGGGATTTGAACGCTTTCAGATGCGTTTGAATGCTTTGCGCTATGCGTTCAGGGCTCAATTCCCGTTCCAGCAATACCGTTCCCAGCCCGGCATCGGCCAGAAGCCTGGCGTTGTATTCCTGATGGTTCCCTGTAGCCAGAGGATACGGGATAAGGATCGCCGGTTTGCGAAGGATCAGCAGCTCGGTGACCGTTGTGGCGCCCGAGCGGCAGATAACCAGGTCGGCCGTCGCGTAAGCTTCCCCTATGCGGTGAAGATACGGCAGAACCGTCCCCGGTATCCCCCGCGCGCAGTATTCCCTCTGCGTCTCCTCAAAGCCGTTCCTGCCGGCTATGTGCAGGAATTGTATCCTGCCGAAGTCGCGCGACAGCGACCGGGCCGCTTCGGCCACTACGCGGTTGATCGACGCGGCTCCCTGACTTCCTCCGAAAACGAGCACGGTGAACCTGCGCGGGTCAAGCCGGAGGCTGCGGTAACCGTCCTCAGGAATGGTGCTGAACAGTTCCGCCCGTACGGGATTTCCGGTCACGATCGCCTTTTCTCCCGAAAAATAGCGAAGCGACTCCGGGAAGCTGACCGCGACCTTTTCAGCGAAAAGCGCGAGGATCCGGTTCGACATGCCGGGCAGGCAGTTCTGTTCGTGTATGAGCGTCGGGGCCCCCATGCACCTGCCGAGAAGAACGACCGGAAAAGAGATGTACCCGCCCATGCCGATTATCAGTCCCGGCTTTGTTTTCCCGATGAGCCGCCGCGCCACGAACAGGCCCTTGAGAAGATAGATTAAGAACGGCGCGATCTTCAACGATATCCGTCGCGGCATACCGCGGATCGGTATCTCCGTGAAGGGCATCCCTTCCTCGGCGAGTATCTCTCTGCAAGCGTCATTCTCTCTGACAACGAACAGGGGCGAATGCCCTCGGGTCCTTAATTCGCGCGCAAGAGCGAGCCCCGGGTATAAATGCCCGCCGGTCCCGCCGGCCGCGATCAGTATGTTCATGCCCTGACCCTCACGACGTTCCCGGAACCCTGCCTGGATATGTTCAACAGTATGCCGACGCCGATCATATAAAACACCAGCGACGTCCCGCCGAACGAGACGAAGGGCAGCGGCAATCCCTTCGTCGGGAACAATCCGCAGGCCACGCCGGTGTTAAGCAGGGCCTGAAAAGTTATCAGCCATGTAATGCCCAGCGCCAGCATCGATCCGAACAGGTCCTTGCTCTGCCTGCTTATGACCCAGCCGCGCCATGCGAAAACGAGGAACAGGCAGAGGATGAACAGAGTCCCCGCGAGGCCCATTTCCTCGCCGATAACGGGAAAAATAAAATCCGTATGCGGTTCCGGCAGGTAGAGGAGTTTCATCTGGCTCTGTGCCAGGCCCTTGCCTATCAGCCCGCCTGACCCCAGCGCCAGAAGCGACTGGTTCAGCTGGTACGAGCCGGACGTTATGTCGCCCCAGGATTCCAGATAGTCCCTGAAACGGATCAGGCGGTAAGGCTTGCGAATGATCTCAACCGCTATGAACGGGATAACGCTGGCGCCGATCAGAGCTATATGGCTGAATTTCGCGCCGGCCGCGTACAACATCCCCAGCGCTACTACCATCATGACGAACGGGGTCCCGATATCAGGTTCGGGGACGATCGGAATGAATAGAACAGCCGCTACAACAAGGCCGTAGACGACCCCGGACAGCGAGACCAGCCTGCTTTTTTTGCGGTCGATATAATCGGCAAGCGCTACGACCATGGCTATCTTGGCAAGTTCCGAAGGCTGAAAACTGATGAATCCCAGCCGGAACCAGCGCCGCGCGCCGCTTTTGACCGTCCCAATGACCAGCACGAGCAGAAGAAGGGCCACGCATATGATGGTCAGCGGCCGTGAATACTCCTGAAGTTTACGGTAGTCGAAAATCGAAATTAAATACATCGACACCGCGCCGATGCATACCCAGATAAGATGTTTGAAAACGAACATGTACGGGGATCTCCAGCGGGCTTCCGCCATGATGACGCTGGACGAAGAGATCATCAGGGTGCCCATGACTATCAGGACGCCGGTAACGTAAAGAAGGATCGCGTCGGGCGAGGGGCTTTCCGTTTTCTTTTTCATAGATACCGCTTATTTCAGTCCCCGGACAAGTTGTTTGAAAACGCAGCCGCGTTCCTCATAGTCGCGGAACTGGTCAAATGAGGCGCACGCGGGCGAAAGAAGAACGACATCCCCCTTTCCTGCCCGTTCCGCCGCCGCCCGGACCGCCCGGCGCATGTCGCCGCAATCGATCATCGGAGCCGCGCCTTTGAGCCGGCAACGGATGATCTCCGCGGCCTCGCCGATAAGAAGAATCCCTTTTACTTTTTCCCGTATCAGCTTATCAAGAGGTTTATACGGCGCTCCCTTATCGCGTCCGCCGAGAATAAGCCAGACGGGCCGGTCGAACGATTCGAGAGCCACCCGCGTGGAATCGACGTTAGTCGCTTTGGAATCGTTGTAATAATCCGCGCCGTCGCGCCTGCGGACGAATTCGATGCGGTGTTCCACGCCGGGAAAAGACGTTATATGCCTTTCTATCAGCCCGACCGGTATTCCCGAGACAAATGCCGCCGCAACGCAGGCCAGCGCGTTCTCAACATTATGCATGCCGGGCATTTTGAGCGTGCCGTTCATCTCTTCGTCGATGCCGGGAAGGCGTATCAGTATCCTGCCGTTCATCCAGGATACGCCTTCGCGCAGGACTTTCCTGCGGCTGAAAAAGATAACCTTCGAGGGGCACTTTTCAGCGAGGGCGCGGCAGGCGGGATCATCGTAATTCAACACACAGAAATCGCCTTCGTCCTGGTTGACGAAAACATTCATCTTGGCCTTGATATAACTGCGCATCGAATGGTGATGCTCAAGATGGTCTGGAGTAATGTTCAGGATGCAGCCCACGTTCGGATGGAAATCCGGGAAATCCTCCAGCTGATAACTGGAGACTTCCAGCACGGCAGTTGTTGAAGGGGTCACGCGCGGAGCAGCTTCCGCCAGAGGCATCCCGATATTCCCGCCGGTAACCGCTTTCCGCGGGAACGCGTCGGAACACAACCCGCCGAGCAGCGTCGTGGCCGTAGTCTTTCCGTTGGTCCCCGTGACGGCGATAATGCGGCCGGGCGCTCCCGCCTGCAACGCCAGTTCCAGTTCACCCATGATCCTTATCTTTTTCTTTCTCGCTTTTTGCAGTATCGGGATGTCGCCTGGCACACCGGGACTCTTTACTATAACGGCGCACCGCAGAAGGCGGCCGCTGTGGCCGCCGAACTCCTGACGCACGCGCCGGTCGATCTTCAATGGAGGTTTTCCCCCGTCCTTCTCCGCTTTCTCGCTTAACAGGACGTCCGATCCGAGTGAAACAGCGAGATTTGCCGCCGCGATCCCGGACCGGGCGCGCCCAAGCACGCCTATCTTCTTTCCTTTGAAGAAACTGTCATCCATGATCTTATCTCAGTTTCAACGATGCGACGGCCAGCAGGGCCAGGATGATCCCCACGACCCAGAACCGTATCGTTACCTTAGTTTCCGCCCAGCCGCCGAGCTCGAAATGGTGATGCAGCGGCGCCATGCGGAACACCCTCTTCCTTGTCCGGCGGAAAGAGTATACCTGTATCATCACCGAAAGCGCTTCCGCGACGAAAATGCCGCCGATGACAACCAGGATCAGTTCCTGTTTGATGAACACCGCGGTCAGTCCCAGCACGCCGCCAAGGAAAAGGCTCCCGGTATCTCCCATGAAAACTTCCGCAGGATGGGCGTTGAACCAGAGGAACCCGAGGCCCGCCCCGATCAGGCTTCCGAGGAAGACGGTGATCTCCCCGGCTCCCGGCACCGGAATGATCCGCAGGTACTGAGCGATCTTCATGTGGCCCGCGAAATACGCGAACAGGCTGAGCGTCAGGGCCGCCACGATAAGGTTGCCGATCGCCAGGCCGTCCAGCCCGTCGGTAAGGTTGACCGCGTTGGAAC
>CAZNYG010000034.1:0-3275 GCA_964577205.1 uncultured Elusimicrobiales bacterium
GGGGGAGGATACCTTTTACCATCCTCCGCCCGGCATCGGTATACGGCCCCAGGGACAAGGATATTTTGATCTTTTTCAGGCTGGTCAAATGGGGACTCAGGCCGGTCACATCGGTACCTCGCCGGATACAGCTGGTGTACGTCAGGGATATCGCCTCAGCTGCGGTACGGGCGCTGACCTGCGAAGCATGCCGCGACAGGACGTACGTCCTTGCGGACGCGCAGCCTTATACCTGGGCCGAAGTCGCGGCGGCCATAGCCGAAGCGGCCGGAAAAACGACCGTCCCCCTGCCCCTGCCCGATCCTGTGTTCCGGATCACGGGCGCGGCGGCCGAGGCTTTTGCCTCACTTCAGGGAAAGGCAGCCGTGGTCAACCGGCAGAAAGTTGAGGAAATGCTCCAGGCCTGGTGGCTGGCCGATGTAACGGCCTCTTCCAGGGACCTGGGGATGGACTTTACAAAACTCGAAATAGGTGCTAAAATAACTTATTCATGGTACAGTGAAAACCACTGGTTATAACAAATCCCCTGAAGCATTGTCCCTCAGGGAATTTGGGAGAGAGAGTTCATGCAAACTGACATTTTCGCGAAATGCGTCAAATTCACCAGCGCCCGTGAGATCATGGCCGCCGGCGTTTATCCCTATTTTAAGCGTATCGAGTCCGCGCAGGGCCCGGAAGTCGTTATTGAAGGAAAAAAGAAAGTTGTCGTCTGCTCGAACAATTATCTCGGCCTCGCTAACCACCCGAAAGTCATCGAAGCCAGCGTTGAAGCCGCCCGCAAATACGGCACTTCCTGTACCGGTTCACGTTTCCTGAACGGGACGAACGATCTCCACGAAAAAGTCGAACGGAAGTTCGCCCGCTTTGTCGGCAAGGAAGCGGCGATCCTTTTTACGACGGGCCATCATTCCAACCTCGGGGCCATTTCGGTGCTGGTGGGCAAGAACGACGTCGTCATCACCGACAAGCTCGACCACGCGTCCATCCTTGACGGATGCCGCCTGGCCCTGGGAGAGATGGTTCGTTTCCGTCACAACGACATGGATGACCTTGAGCGCCTTCTTGTCCGCTATCAGGACAAAGGAAAACTTATTGTGGTGGACGGCGTTTTCAGTATGGAAGGCGATATCTGCAATCTTCCCGAAATTGTGCGTCTTGCGCGCCTTTACGGGGCGCGGGTCATGGTGGATGAGGCGCACTCCACAGGGGTTCTGGGTGAAACCGGACGGGGGACCGGCGAGCATTTCGGCCTCGAGTCCGACATAGATGTCATCATGGCGACGGCATCCAAATCCCTCGCGTCCATCGGGGGCTTCATCGCAAGCCGCGAGGAAGTCGTCCATTATATCAAGCACATGGCCCGTTCTCTTATATTCACCGCCAGCCTTCCGCCGGCCCAGGTCGCCGCGATAGACGCCGCGCTGGACATCATAGGGCGCGAACCCGAACGGCGCGCGCGGCTGTGGAAGAACACCAAGAAAATGAAGGAAGGATTTCAGTCCATCGGTTTCGACACTCGCACTTCCGAATCCCCGATCATCCCCCTGACAGTAGGGGAAGACATGAAAGCCTTCCAGATGTGGCGTATGCTCTTTGATGAAGGCGTCTTCGCCTCGCCCGTGGTCAGCCCCGCGGTGCCTGAAGGCCAGGCGATCATACGCACCAGCTACATGGCCACTCATACGGACCAGCAGCTCGATTTCGTCCTTGACACGTTCGAAAAGGTCGCCAAACAGCTGGGCATTATCCCCGGCGGCAGCCGTCACGTCCGCCAGAAACCGCGGCGCAAATGGAAGCTACCGTTCTCCCGCGAGGACATGGCCTCGACCACAAAACGCTGGATAAAGAACCTCTGGACGTCAGCCCAATAATGATAGAAAGTGAGTAAGAAAGTAAGTGAGTAGGTGAGTACGGTAAGGCGATTTTAACTAAGAATCAAAGGCTCACATGTGCTTTTACATTTCCCGTGATTGCATTATTCGGTTTGAGCCAATAGAAATTCTTTAACAGTTTTTGTTTTTCAGCTACTCACTTACTCACCCACTCACTTACTCACTGCTAAAGGTTTTTTGGGTATGATCATCCGCCCGCTTGTCAGTCCGGCAGAACTGCGCTCATTCATAACGTTCCCCTGGAGAATTTACAACGACGATCCACTGTGGGTGCCGCCGCTCATTCATGACGTCACTTTCGTCCTGACAAAAAACCCGTTCTGGCGGCACGCCGAAAAACAGCTGTTCATGGCGTTTGACGACAACGGCGCTCCAGTAGGCCGCATCGCGGCGATCATTGACAGGAACTTTATCACGTTCCAGGGAGAGAGGGTCGGGTTTTTCGGTTTCTTTGAAAGCGTCAACGATACGGCGGTGGCAAAAGCGTTGTTCTCCGCCGCGCGGGACTGGCTGAAGTCGCGGGACATCACAGTCATGCGCGGGCCCATGAACCCTTCGACCAACGACGAGTGCGGTTTTCTCTGCGATGGCTTCGATACACCGCCCCGCCTGATGATGCCTCACACGCCCCGGTATTACCTTGCGCTGGCCGAACAATGCGGTCTTTCAAAAGCCAAAGAGCTTTACGCTTACGACATGGATGTCTCCGACGGCCCGGTCAACCGCCTGGAACGCGTCGCCGCGATAGCCCGAAAACGGACCCCGGGACTGAAAGTCCGGCCCCTGGACATGAATGATTTCGACCGTGAGCTCGGACGGGCCCTGGACATCTACAACGAAGCGTGGGAAAGGAACTGGGCTTTCGTTCCCTGGACGAAAGACGAATTTGTTACTATCGCCCGCCGCATGAAGAGCCTGTTCCTCGCGGATACGACGCTTCTTGCCGAGGTTGACGGAAAGCCGGCCGGAATGCTGATAGCGGTGCCGGACTACAACGTTGCGATGAAGGCGATGAACGGCAGGTATTTCCCGTTCGGCATTTTCAAGTTCTTTTACCACAAAAAACGCATCGACGCGCTGCGCCTCATGATAATGGGAGTGGTCCGGGAGTACCGCCAGCGCGGCATCGAAGGCGTCATGTATCACGAGTCGCTCAGGAACGCAATGCGGCTCGGTTACAGGAAATGTGAATTTTCATGGATACTCGATGACAACATCATGACCCAGAGGGCCGCCGAGATGATGGGGGGGAGGCTCTATAAGAAGTACCGTGTCTACGAATTGTCCGAAGAGCGCGGGAATACCGTTCCCGGGTAAGCAAGCTCAAGCTGTTGCGCCATATTTTTTCAGCCGTTGACCTTACAACCACGAATTACCGGTCAG
>CAZNYG010000034.1:3285-24034 GCA_964577205.1 uncultured Elusimicrobiales bacterium
CTCCCGTTATTCGAAGAATGGATCTTCGCGCGGGAGACCACAGTAAAGGGAGGAACCATGCCACCACGCAAGACGTCCAAAAAAACCGAGGCGACAAAAGGCGCCGTCGATACCCTCGTCAGAGCCGAAAAGCCCGTAAGAAAGAAACCTGCGGCCACGCGCTCGAAAAAAGCGTCAAAAGCCGCAGTTCCCGGCGCGGGAGCGGCAGCCGCCGAGGCCGCCGGATCAGCGTCCATCCCGGTTGAATCATACATTATCATCGATTACCCGGTAAGCGGAGAGATCGTATCGGGGCTTCACTACGCGATCCGCATCGGCGCTTCCTGCGAAGGCAGCGTCCAGATACAGTTCAACGGCGGCGAATGGCTTTCCTGCCGTCCGACGGCCGGATACTGGTGGTATGACTGGGGTTATTTCACCCCCGGCGATTATAAGATCGCCGCACGCCTTGTAAACGATGACGGGAAACAGCTGAAGAAATCCGCCGTCACCAGAGTTGAGGTCATCTGATCGCGGAGCGTCCACATTCTGAAAGATAAAGGGAAACCCATGCGCACTAATGAGACTGCCGCCGGTGAAAGGAACGCGTGCTGCCATGGCGGTTCGGGGAAATCGCTGCTGTTCCTGTTCCTTGGACTGGCCGCCGGCTTTGCCGGCGCGATGTACGTGATGAAACGAAACGGCATGAAGAGACCCAGACAGGTATCCATCGAAGATCTGCGTAAAGCGTACGCGGGCCTGGGGCCTGAAGAAGAATAAAGAGGTTATCGCTCCCTAATGTATCTCAAACGACTGGAAATGTACGGTTTCAAGTCCTTCGCGGACAAGACGAAACTGGATTTTGAAAAAGGCATTACCGCGATAATCGGGCCGAACGGCTGTGGCAAATCGAACACGTCCGACGCCATCCGCTGGTGCCTGGGCGAGACCAGCGCGCGTTCGCTGCGCAGCCACCAGATGATGGACGTTGTTTTCGGCGGTTCCCAATCAAGGCAGACCACCGGCATGGCGGAAGTATCCCTTACCTTCGACAATTCCCAGAACGTCCTGCCCATCGACTATTCCGAAATAACCGTAACGCGGCGCCTGTTCCGCAGCGGCGAAAGCGAATATTTCATCAATAAAACACAGTGCCGCCTCAAAGACATCCGCGACCTTTTTCTGGATACCGGCATCGGTTCTGAAGGCTATTCGATAATCGAGCAGGGGAAAGTGGAGTTCCTGCTGACCGCGCGCCCCGAAGAACGCCGCGAGATGTTCGAAGAAGCCGCCGGCGTCTCCAAGTACAAGGTGCGCCGCGAAGAGACCCTGCGCAAGCTGGAAAAGGTCGAGATCGACATGAACCGCATCAACGACATGCTGGCCCTGCTGAAGGAACAGATCACGTCGCTTGACGCCGCTGCCCGCAAAGCCCGCCAGTACCAGAAGAACAAAGAGGACCTGAAACGTCTTGAGATCGCGGCGCTGGTCCAGCATATACGCTACGGCGCGGGAGAGATACAGAAACTTCAGGAGCGCCTCGCGCCCAGACTGACCGAGTTCGAAACGATGAACACCTCGTTCGACCAGACCGAAGCGTCCCTCCAGGAGATGCGCCTCGAGCAGATCAAAAAAGACGAAACCTACGTCAGCCTGCAGGACGAGTTCTCGCAGATCAAATCCAGCATCAACGTCGCGGACGAACGCATCCAGCAGGCGGCGCGGCGCGAGGCCGAACTGATGGAACGCCAGGTCACGCTGGCTTCCGACGCCGATCTCGGCGAGGACAGGATACGCCAGCTGGAAGCCGAAGAGTCGCAGCTGGGAACGCTTATCGACGAACTCACAGACAAGGTCGCTTCCCTTGAGAAGGAATTCAGGGAAAGGGAAGGAAAACTGCAGGACGCCAGGAACAGGATAGCGGCCTGCCAGGACGCTTCCGGCGGCATAAAGAACCGGATCTTCGCGCTTGAACAGGACAAGACCCAGCACCATAACCGGCGCATGCAGCTGCAGTCGCGCCAGGCCCACTGCACCGCGACGCGTGAATCGCTCCAGCGGGAACTGGACAAACTGAACGATCAGTTCCGCTCGGCAAGCGAGGATGCTGCCGCCCGGGAAAATGAAATGGAGGCCATGCGCCGGAACGTCGCGGATCTCAACGCGCGCGTGAAGGCCGCCGGCGATGAAATAGCTTCGCTTGAAGAACAGCATGCCGCCCGAGTCGTCCGGCAGGGAGAACTGAAGGAAAAAACGGTATCCCTCTCTTCGCGCATCGGCATGCTCAAAGAATGGGAGAACAGTGACCCGCTGCGCACGACCATGCGCTCGGTACTTTCGCTCGACCTTCCAGGCATGCGCGGCCCGCTCAGCGGCCTTCTGCGCATCGATCCCGGCATGGAAGAGACGGTCGCCGCCGCGCTCGGAGAGAAGCTCAATTACATGGTAGCCGATTCCATCGAACCGGTACAGAAAGCGATCAGTCATCTTGAGGATAACAACCTCGGCCGGCTCACCTTTATCGTCATGGACAGGCTTCCGGAAAACCATCCGGTATCTTCCATCGCCCATGCGGCCGGGACACGCGAGCTTATATCCCTCATTCAGTACGATGCGTTCCTCGCTCCCCTGGTCAGGCACCTGTGCGGCGGTACCCTTGTCGACGGACAGACCATCTATGGTTACGCCCTGGTGCAGGGCGGAGGAAGGATTTCCTTCGACACACCGGTCCTTTTCGAAGAACAGCTGCGCCGTCTCAGCGGTGAACACGAGGAAGCGGCGCGTGAACTCGCGGACGTTACCTCCGCGATCGCAACGCTTGAACAGAAACTTTCCGCCTTGAGACAGGAACACAAGACGGTGGATTATACCGCGCGCGAAGCCGGGCTGAAATGCTCGCTGCTGGAAGAGAACCTTTCCGGCGTCCGCAAGGAGCTCGAATACAGGGAAAAAGAGATATCCCTGACGCGCGGCGACATCCAGGCGCGCGACCAGGAAGGCGCTTCGATCTGCCGCGAACTGGAAGACCTTGAAAAATCGCTCGCTTCGCTGGCGGGGGAAGAACAGACGCTGCGCGGCCAGATGGAACAGCTAGAGCGCGAACAGGCCGGATTCCGCGAGGAAGAAGCCTCTGTGTCCCAGCTGGTTACAGACTCGCGCGTCGCGTGGTCGACGCAATCCAACGAACTGGCCGGCCGCGAACGCGAACGCATGTCGATGACGGAGAACGCCTCGGGCCTCCGGCGCCAGATCGAACAGCACCGGCAGGAAATGTCGTCCATTGAGACGCGCCTGGAGGAATTGAAGGCCCTGCAGGTAACGGAGTCGGGCAATCTCCGGGAACTCCACCTGCGGCAGACGCAGAAAGAGACCGAGGTACAGCTAATAATGAACGAGCGGCAGGAGTTCGCCCGCAACCTCGAAACGCGCGCCATGTCCATCCACGAACTGCGCCAGAAGGTGGAGACCCTCAAACAGGAGATCCACGACGTCCAGATGGAGCAGCGCAGCTACGAGCTTCAGAAACAGAACATGGAACAGCGCCTGCGCGAAGACTACGCGTTCTCTTATGACGAAGTTAAAGACGAGTACGCCTCCGTCTCGGTCAACGATGAGGAGATCGGCCGCCTGAAACGCCGCATCGAGTCCATGGGCGCCGTCAACCTCGCCGCTCCCGAAGAATACACGAACCTTGAAGAACGCTATAATTTCCTCCTGACCCAGCAGCAGGACCTGCTCAAAGCCAAGGAAGACCTCCACCATGTGATCGGCAAGATCAACCAGACCACGAGGGAGAACTTCAGGAAGACCTTCGACCAGGTACGGGAACACTTCCGCACCATCTATCATCAGCTTTTCACCGGCGGCGAAGCGGACCTCATCCTCACCGACGAGTCGAACCTGCTCGAGTGCGGCGTGGACATCTTCGCCCAGCCTCCCGGGAAAAAACTTCAGAACATCACTCTCCTTTCAGGAGGCGAAAAGGCGCTGACTGCGATCGCGCTGCTTTTCTCCTTCTTCCTTGTCCGCCCGTCGCCGTTCTGTATCCTCGACGAAGTCGACGCGCCGCTCGACGACGCGAATATCGGCCGCTACATCGGCATGATCAGGGAGTTTGCCGCGCGGTCACAGTTCCTTGTCATCACCCATAACAAGCGGACCATGGAAATGGCCGATATCCTTTACGGCGTGACCATGGAAGAACTGGGCGTGTCCAAGATCATATCAGTCCGCCTCAACAAAGAGAACAATCTCGCGGAAACGGCATGATCCCTCTGGGGCCCGTCCGCTGTGATGATGTCTCCCGGGACGCGCTTACAGAGTTCCTGTCGCAAGCTTTAGACGGAAAACGGCGCAGCCGGATCGTAACGCTGAACATGTACATGGTCAATGCCGCGCTCAGGGACGCCTTTCTTCTCTCCTGTATAAACGAGGCGGCGGCGGTCGTAGCCGACTCCGCAGGAGTGACGGCAGCCCTTAGATTCCTTTACGGACGCTCTTTCGAACGCATACCCGGCATCGATATCATGGAACGCCTGTGCGCCGGAACGAACGGCCGTTCCGTCTACCTTCTGGGCGCCGCGCCCGGCGTCGCGGCAAAAGCGGCCCGGGTCCTGGAAAAGAAGTACCCGGGGCTGACCGTGTGCGGAATTCGCGACGGGTACTTCACGGCCGAAGATGAACCGGCCGTCATTGCGGAGATCCGGTCGTGCCGGCCGGACATTCTCTTTGCCGCGCTGGGCATGCCGCGCCAGGAGTTATGGCTCTATGCCAACCGCGAGCGTCTGGATGTCCCGCTGGCAATGGGCGTCGGAGGCAGTTTCGACGTTATAGCCGGGAACCTTCGCCGCGCGCCGCTCTGGATGCAGCGCCTCTCCCTTGAATGGCTGTACCGCTGCGTTCAGGAGCCCCGCAGGTTTTTCCGCCTGCTGAAAGAAACAGCCCGTTTTGCTTTAAATATTGTACGCTTCAAATACTTTCGCCCTTTTTGCCGTTGATCCAGCGTCGTCTTTGCCTGCGTCCAGCATCTTGCATCCCGTCACTCACATATTATGTCCAAAGCCACGGTAACTCTTAAACGCTGCGCTTCATATGCCCCGTCCGAAACAGATGCCGCCGTCCGGAGCGTTGTTGAACGCATGGGCGGCATACGGAAGTTCGTCCGCCCGGGCGAACGCATCCTTATCAAACCCAATCTTCTCAGCGCCAAGGAACCGGCCCGCGCCATAACGACCCATCCCGAGATCGTGCGCCCGGTGATCCGCATGGTAAAAGAAGCCGGCGCGACACCGGTCCTCGGGGACAGCCCCGGCGGCGCGGTCAGAGGCGTCGAACGCGTTTGGGAAAAGACCGGCATGAAGGCCCTTGCCGCGGAAGAAGGCATTGAACTGGTCAATTTCGAGACCGCCGGATCGCGCGCGCTGCCCATCGACCATCCGCTGCAGCCGGCTCTCCATATTTCCAACGCTGTGCTGGATGCCGACGGGATCATCAACCTGCCCAAGCTCAAAACGCATTCCCTGATGCTTTTTACCGGCGGCATAAAGAATTTTTACGGCTGCGTCCCCGGCCTGCGCAAGGCCGAATACCATAAATCCGCACCCTTCCCGCGGGATTTCGCCCGGCTGCTCGCGGAACTGTATCTGCTGGTGAAGGACAAGGTCCGTTTCACCCTTGTGGACGGGATCGTCGGCATGGAGGGGAACGGCCCCAGTTCCGGCGATATCCGCGCGATGAACCTGGTCGCCGGGTCCGCGGACACGGTCGCTCTCGACACCGTGCTCACCACACTGCTGGGATTTAAACCCTCGCGCATCGCTTCGATCGGAATGGCCGCCCGCAAGGGAGGGGGGATCGATGACATACGGGACATCGCCGTCACCGGTGATCCGGCTGCCTCGTTCGCTCTCGAAGGGTTCAAGTTCCCGGTGACCTGGTATTACAGCCTCGTGCCCCGCTTCCTTGTGAACGCGTTGAGCAGGTTCATATGGCTTAAAGCGATGATCATCCCCGAACTGTGCGCCGGCTGCCAGATGTGCGCGCGGTCCTGCCCTGTGCAGGCTATCGTCACCGGGAAGGACGGGAAACCATTCGTGGACCAGGAACGCTGTATCAGCTGCTTGTGCTGCCACGAACTGTGCCCGTACCACGCGGTCGCTCTGAAAAGCAGCTTTCTCGCGCGGCGGTTCATACGCCAATGATGAAATCCATCCAGAGGTCCATCGAATACCACTCGCTCCGCCTTTTCGCGGCGGCTGTGCGGCTTTTGCCTCTTCCCGGCGCGCTTTTCCTGGCGCGGCGGCTGGCCGATCTCGTATTCTACCTTGTTCCCGTCAGAAAAAGAGTCGTCATAGACAATCTCTCAAGAGCGTTCCCGGAGAAAACACCGGCGGATATACTCCGCATAGCGCACGGGGTATACCGCCAGTTCTCGCAGACGATGATGGAACTTCTTTTTTTCCCGAAATTCACCGGAGCCCGTCTGCTGGACATGGTCGATTTCTCAGGGATCGAAACCGTTGAACGGGCGCTGGCCGAAGGGAAAGGCGCCGTGCTTGTCGGCGCCCATTTCGGCAACTGGGAACTCATGGGCGCCGCGCTCGCTCAGAAATACCCCGTTTCGTTCGTCGTCGGCCAGCAGGAAAACACGCGCGTCGACGACCTGCTCAACTCGTTCCGCACGGGAAAAGGCGTAAGCATCATCCCGTTAAAGATGGCCCTGCGCGGCGTCATGAAAGCGCTCAGGAACAACGAGTTCATCGCCATTCTCGCCGACCAGGACGCTCACGGCGACGGAGCCTTCGTCCCTTTCTTCGGCCGTCCGGCCTCCACGCCCAAAGGGCCGGCGGTATTCGCTCTGCGCGCGGGATGCCCCGTCATCATGGGAACGATCGTCCGGGAAGGGAACGGCCGTTTTACCGTGGCCTTTGAGCGTATTCCGGCGCCCGTTCCATCCGGCGACGAAGAAAATGACATAACGGCATACACCGCCGCGTTCACCGCCGTCCTGGAACGCAATACTCGCGAACATCCGGACCACTGGTTCTGGATGCACCGCCGCTGGAAAACGAAAGTAAACGCAAGGTGAAAAAGGAAGGTTCCGATGAAAAAGAGAACGGCCGCGAAACCACGCACGGTGAAACAGGGGATGGCAGCCCTTCCCTGGAACACTCTTCTTGCCGACACGCTTAACTTCGACATCATCTACCCGCGGGGCACCCGCGTGCTCGAGATCCACTACGGCTCTTCGGCGCAGACCATCCTTCTGGCCACGAACAATCCGGGGGCGAAATTCGTTTCGCACGATATTTCCCGTTATCCCGCGGATAACATTAAGAAACTGCTTTCCCGGGCGAAACTCCGCAACGTTGAGACGTCAGCCGGCCCTCTTTCCAGCCTTCCCTGGAAAAGCGGCAGCTTCGACCACGTGTTCGTCTCATTTGCCCTTGAAGCGGTGAAAGATCTCAAAGCGACCGCGGCTCATCTTTTCAGCCTCATCAAACCCGGCGGTACCATAACCGCCATTGAAACGGATTACGGTTCCTGCTGTTTCCATCCCGTCACCCGGGAAGCGACAACGGCATGGCACGCCATGCTTCGCGTCCGCCAGGATAAGTGCGAACATCCCTACATAGGCCGCCAGTTGTTCCCGCTGCTCAAGAGCGCCGGATTCGGCTACGTCAATATATCCCAGCGCACCATGTACCTTGATTCCCGCCGCAGCATCCAGCTGGGCCGTTTCATGCATTCGACTATACTGCCCATGATCCGGGCCTCGCGCCGCGCGGCGGCCCTCAAGAAGTTCATCGCCGCCAGGAATTTCACCAGAGGTCTGCGTGACATTGAACGCATCGCCGATATCCCCGAAGGCACTTTCTTCCTGACCTTTTTCCGTGCCGTCGCGGGGAAATAACCGGGCTGCCCACGAATGTTCCCGCGCGCGCCATCACGTTCATTCCCATAAAATTCCATTGACATTTTCGCATGAATCGACTAAATTATTACCATTATTGATGAACGGACGACCATCGAATGCGCCTATGGAGGCTCCAGTGGATAAAAGGACATTCTCCCGCGTAAAAGCAGCGTATCCAGCAAAGATCCGCATATCGGACGAAACAGGAAAAACGGTCTTTGAGTCGGCGGCGGAACTGACCGATATCGGCACAAAAGGATTCGGTCTGCTCGCGGAGAAAGAGATCGAACCCGGAAAGGACATCTCCGTCGAGATCGACCTGTCGCCCGAATTCCCTCCGGTAGCGGCGCAGGGAAGGATCGCGTGGCGGTCGCCGGCCCGCGAAATAAAGGGTTACCGGATGGGGCTCGAATGCGCGGCGCCGTCCAGAGGCAAGTGCTGGGATACCGTGCGGTCGATCCTCGCGAAAACGAACCATGGTTGTTTTATCCTCGAACTGGCCGTCTTCCTCAAGGACACGAACGCGTTCGGCAACACCTATTTCTCACGCTATTTTGACTGGCAGGGAATGGCGCGCGAAGCCTATTTCTCGACGGTCCGGAACTTTCGCGAGATCCTTCAAAACGGAACAAAACTTATCACCAAGCGGGCTTCCAACGAATACATGCACGAATCCCTGCCTTTCGACGAGATCGTCATCGTGGTCAATAACCGGAACATCAAGAAATGCAGCTTCGACATGCTGTTCACCTTCATCAACAAGAATACCGGCAGGATCCTAGCGAAAGGCGAACAGACTCTTACTTTCGCGGATCACAGGGGCAAACTGATCCGGATACCGCAGGGAATCGTCGATGTGATAAAACAGCACCTCGCTGGATAGTGTAATGAACGTCTATTCAATCCCGCCGCTGGCCAGCGCTCTGATCTTTCTGAGCCTGGGCGGCATGGCTTTCTTCAAAAGCAGAGAAAGCAGATACGCGATCTTTCCCTTCGCGCTTCACTGCCTGTCGACGTTCTGGTGGCAGTTCAGCTGGTTCATACTTTTCAACCTGAATGACCCCCGGCTCATTGCGTTCGTGGTCAAGGCCGGTTACTCGGGGATCACCTTTATCCCGGTGACCTTTTTTCATTTTTACACCAATTACCTCGACCTCAGGCGGAACAGAAAATGGGTGCGCGCCTATTATGTTATAGCTTTAATTCTGCTGGCGCTGCTCTGGTCCACGAATCTGTTCATCGACGGGTACTTCACATTCCCCTGGGGGAGCTACCCGAAGGCTTCTTACCTGCATCCCTTTTTCCTTCTTTACCTGACCATTATCGCCCTTCACTGTTTCACTTCGCTGATCGCGTTCGGGCACCGGCACGGATGGTCCGGCATCAAGGCAAACCACGTCAAATACCTTGCCATTGCTTTATTCGTTTACTGTTTTTCCGCCGCCGATTTCATTGTGAATTACGGCATCCCGTTCTATCCTCCGGGTTTTCTGGCCCTGATCGTATCCCTCGGGGTCATCACTTTCGCCATGGTCAAATACCGTCTGATGGACATACGCGTCGCGGTTACCAGGGTGGGGCTCGCACTCGCCATATACGCTCCTGTGCTTGGCATACCGTTTTACGCCGCCTACCTTTACGGATCAAACGTCTGGCCGACACTGCTGATGTTCATCCTGGCGACCGGCGGGCCGCTATGGTATCGTTATCTTCAGAATAAAGCCGAGAATATCCTTCTGGCTGATCAGAAACGGTATCAGAAGATCCTCCTGCAAGCATCCGAAGGTATGCTGGAAGAGCATGACCTTGACAGGCTGATGAAACTGATCTCCTACATGATCAAACGCACTGTCAGGTTGGAATTCGCCGCCTCGTATCTCAATGACAACGACAACAAACTGTTCTCCCTCAAAGGATTCAGGGGGCTCCAACAGTGTTTTCCCGTAGATTCGTTCGCGTACGGTCATCCGCTCATAGCATACATGGAAAATCACAGGGACCCTTTTACCTTCGATGAACTTCCCGAGAACGTCAAGGAAAGTTTTCGATCACCTCTCGATATCAGTCTCATCGTCCCGTCATTCAGCAAAGACTCCCTTTTGGGATTCCTTTTTCTTGGGGCAAAACAGGACGGGACGCTGTACACCCAGGATGACATCAACGTGTTCAAGACGCTCTCCAACCAGGCATCGCTAGCGGTGCTCAACTGCATATTCACCGAGCGGGCGAAAAAGGACCAGGAAGTACTGCTCAACGAAGAGAAGCTCGCGCTCATCGGCGGGATGGCGGCGGGCGTAGCCCATCAGTTCCGCAACCGCCTGAACCATTTTGTCGCCTTAAGCTGCGAGATCCAGTTCGCGGTGGAGGATTACGTCCGGCATACCGATACCTCCGGGCACACAAAGGAAGCGGCCGACACGCTGACCGGGAAGGTCCTTGATCTCGCCCGGCAGGTATATGACAACTCCCACCGGAGCACGGAGGTCATCCAGGGGATTCTGAACCTTTCCCAGCTTCAGAGGGAAAGCGACGGACTTAGCGAATTCCCGCTGGACAGCCTGGTGAGCGAAGCCGCGCTAAATATCAGGATAAAGCACAAGATCGGCGACAAGGGGACTTTCCCGCTTAAAATGGACGAGAGCTGTTCCGGGCTGGTCTACGCCAACAAGCTGCGGCTATATGAAAGCCTTTACAACACGATCGACAACGCTTACGAAGCGATCAGGGAAAAAGCCGACATTTATCTTAAAGGGGCTGAAAAAGATGCCTACGTGCCCGGGATCTCCGTCCGGCTCACGAACAGGGACCACATGTCCGTAATAGCCATAACGGATAACGGGATCGGGGTCAGGGAAGAACATAAAAAGCAGATATTCGCCCCCATGTTCACCACCAAACCTTCCTCTAAACTGAGCAGCTCCGGCATCGGCGCCTTCTTTGTCAAGACGGTCATCGAAAAATACCATAAAGGCCGCGTCCACTTCGAATCGGAATATACCAGGGGGAGCACATTTTACATTGAGATCCCCCGGAAAAGCGCGTACAACTCCTGATCCGGCATCCCGATCAATGATCATCAGGGAACACGAAACTATTCGCCCCGGCACACTGTCTAATGGGTTAAGCCTAAAGGAAGGTGCAACCATGTTGAAAATGCAGCCGTCCGTAGCCGCTGACATACCCGCGAGAAGGAACTCGGTTTTGATCCTTCTGGCCCTTATTCTCTTCAGCGCCTTCACGTTTTACCTCTACGCGGGCGCCGACGAAGCGAATGGCCTTTCGATGAAAGAGGCCATGTCCCTGGCAAAAGACGGAAAAACAGACGAAGCCATCGCCTTGATCAGGAAGATAATACAGTCCGATCCGGGCACGGACATGAAAGAAGCCCGCATACGGCTGGGCCTCATAAACTTCAAGGCGGGAAGGCATGAAAGCGCCCTGAACGAGTTCGAGAAGGTCATCGAGCTCAAAAGCGATTCGTCAATGGCTTATTATTTCACCGGGCTGATCTATGAGAAGCTGGCCATCGCCAAAACGGACAAAAATGAATCCATGGGCCTGAAAAGAAAAGCGCTGAACGCCTGGACGAACTACCTCGCCTGCGCGAAAACAGGGAAAGAACGCCCCGAGTCTCATAAAAACATCTGCATATCGGTCGAAGAAAGCATCAAACGCGCACAGAAACACGTGGACGTGCTGAACGGGGAACTTACCAATGAAAAACCATAAGCTTTCCGCCATTATAGCCGTATGCACAGCCCTGTTCCTGTCTTCCTGTTCGGTTAACTCCGTCGTGCTTAAAAAGGGATACGATTTCAGCAGGATCCACAGGGTCGCGGTGCTGGATTTCAAGGAAACGTCCTATTATAACAACGCCGGTTCGATGGTCTCCGAACTGTTTGTCAAACACCTGCTCAATACAGGCTACGACATCATAGAACGCAATGAACTGGACGCCCTTCTGAAAGAACGCAACCTGTCACTGTCCGGCCTGCTCGACAATACCGAGCAGGTGAAGGAATTCAGAAAGATCTCCGGCATAGACGCGATCATCACCGGAACGATCCAGACCGTAGTCCCCGAACGCTATCTCTATGAGAACGGCAACCCGCGTTATATCGCCGCGCAGGTAGGGATCACCTGCCGGATGATAAGCATTGAAACGGGGGAGATCCTCTGGGCGGGTTCGGACACCTACGACTCAATGAACATCCAGACTGCCTTCGAATACCTGATCTCTTCGATGGTCCGGCAGCTTATGAAAGACCTGGAGTGGACGCGCGGGACCGCCGCGGCAAACCAGAAATAAGTAAACAGCAGGACAAAAAAAGCCTGCTGCCATGTATTCCATGACAGCAGGCTTTTATTCAGCGCTGTTCAGATCTCAGCTTTCGAGCATTCTTTCCGCCTCCGCCACGGACGACGCAGTATCCGCGTCCTTGTCATAGTGCGCCACGGAAGTGGCTGTTCTGCTCAACTGCCCCTTGGCCACGCCTTCAACGACCACGCGGATTATCCTGCGGGGGCCTTTTTCCTTTATGAACTGCTGTACCCGCCCGATATCCTGCGTGCCGGCGGGAGATGTCGGCTTGAACTTTGAAATATCGTTGATGACATCGAATCCCGGCCGCAATTTCGCGACATTCGCTATGACGCCATCAGCCCCTTCCTTGACCTGCGCGTCCGTCAAGAAACCTTCCATGACAATATAAATCCTGTTCTTCGCGGCATCGATCTTTGAAGTAATCATGACAGCCTCCTGAAAAATGCAGTTCCGCGCCATCGCTCAAATCATATTTCCTTTAGAACTTGAACGAGGTCTCTACCCGGCTGAAGACCGCCGCGTCTTTTCCGACATAAAAATCGCCCGGGGTAAAATACTCGACGATCGCGTAGGATGTTATACTTTTCGTGAAGGCATAATCCATCCGCAGCTGAGTTAACCGTCCACGGTCCTTCCCGTTTCCCAGCACCGCGGTAGCGGGAACCGATCTGTCGGCGTAGAAAATACCGTAATTCAGATCGATCTTTGATTTCTCGCAAGGCTTGACCGACGCGTTCACGCGGAACATATGAAGGTTGGTCCAGTAAGCGTTCCCCGATTCAGGGATGAAAGCCAGGGAATACAGGTCTGTCCCGAGAGGAGTCCGCCCGAACACGGGATCCCAGCTTTCGTTATCCGACGTTGACGTATCATCGCCTGAAAGGTACACATATCCAATGCTGCCCGAAGGCGTCCAGCGCACATCCTTGTATTTCGCGTCGGCATACATGTAACCGCCCATGCCCCTGCGGCGGTTATCGCCGTAATCACCCATCTGGAACGCGAGCTGCCCGCGCAGCGTGAAAGGCTCCATCGAATAACGGGCGAACGTGCCCAGCGTAGTCAGCTTTGTTTCCAGCAATGTTGACGACACTTTGCCGCCCACCGCCATATCCTCATGGCTTCTGAAGACATAGTTCTCCCAATGCAGGGCTTTGGAGACTTCAGATTTGTGATAAACGCCGTACCCGTACGCGTCGGCATCGTTGAGCGCCTGCTTCGTCTTCAGTTCATTCCCGACCGGCAGGATATCGTCATACTTCTTGACCTTTATGTAGATACCGTCGAGTGAATTCGTCCCGTTCACGCGCCACATGACACGCCCGGCGTTGAAGTAAAACGTCCGTGAGCCGTCAAGAGGCGTTCCGTCGGCTATGATGAAGTTCTCACTGTAAAGTCCGGCCATATCCTGGCGGCCGATCCTCGCATCCAACGCGCATCCCAGCAGTTTCTTCATGTCGACATACAGGTTGTCTATGACCAGCTCATTGATGTTGTATTCAGCGCTTCCCGCCTGGTTGTCGTTATACGATCTGTTCTCATTTGCGAGCCGGACGTATGCAGAGTAATTGTCGCTGATGTCAAGTTTGCCCCAGAGGAGCGTTTTAAAACGGAAAAAACTCAGATCGCCGCGTATGTCGTTGTTCATGTCGGCCGTATTTTTCCACCATTCATGACGAAGACGCAGACTGCCCCCCGCGGACATCTTCATTTCCGCCAACGCGCTTTGGGATACAAAAAGCCCGCTGAACAGCACCGCGATCGTGATTCTAAAGATCCTTGATCTCATCGGCACGCTCCTTTAATTTTTGTTACACCGTAAATCTTTTATTATTATATAGCTTTCGCATTAAAATGTCAACAGGTATTGAGTATTTCTCTTTTTCTCCACTCATGAGAAACAGCAGGGCCTATACTGGCCACGCCCCCGGGGGATTTGACAAAAAGGGCCTCATTTGGTTTAATGTGTCAAGTTCTTCGGGGAGGGTGAAAGTCCCTGCCGGTAGTGATGGCCGCTGGAGCGTTCAGCGGCATAAGCCTACGAGTCCCGCGGCCGCGGGATCGAATCCGTGAGAATCGGATGCCGACGGTATAGTCCGGATGAAAGAAGAACAAAGCATAAACAACGGAACATCTTTTCCGTCTGTCACCCCGAAAGGACGTCATTCCGGGGTTTTTTTATTTATTAAACGCGGGCCGCGGGCCCGGCAGCTCGTACGCAGTTCCGAGATCTTTGCCGGCGCCGCAAGTCCGCTGATCCGCACATCTGCGAGTCGACGATGAATTCAAAGAACGATCTCCATTACATGAGGCAGGCGCTTGCCCTCGCGCTGAAAGGGAAGGGAAAAACACATCCCAACCCGATGGTCGGATGCCTGATCGTCCGTGACGGCGCCGTTGTGGGAACGGGATGGCACGAGTTCTTCGGCGGACCTCACGCGGAAGTCAACGCGCTGGCAGCGGCGGGGGAAAAAAGCAGGGGAGCGACGCTCTACGTCTCCCTTGAGCCCTGTAACCACTGGGGGAAGACGCCTCCCTGCGCCGAATCGATAATCAAGGCTGGAGTGGCGCGCGTCGTCGCCGCGATGTCCGATCCCAATCCGCTGACCTGCAACCGGGGTATTCAACGCCTCAAAAAGAACGGGATCGCGGTGACAACAGGAGTTCTCCGCCGCGAAGCGGAACGCCTCAACCGCGACTACTTGTGCCATATAGAAAAATCGCGCCCCCTGGTCACCATAAAAGCCGCGATGTCGCTGGACGGCAAGATCGCTTCCCGCAGCGGGGATTCCAAATGGATCACCTGCCAGAAGGCGCGTGATTATGTTCACCGGCTCCGCGCGCAGTACGACGCCATCCTGATCGGTGCCGGCACCGTGACCGCCGACAATCCTTTCCTGACTTCCCATGGAAAAGGGAAAGATCCCGTACGCGTTATCATAGATCCCTCATTGAGAACACCGGCCCAGAGCAACGTCGTGAACGGAGAACCGCCTTCGGTCATCGTCTACCAGCTTCCCGGAGACGACAAAAAGATCGAGCGCCTTAGAGAAAAAGGCGCGATCCTGGTGGGTTTGATGAGGGAAAACGGACGGATCAGCTTCAAAACTATCGTTAACAAGCTGCAGGAGATATCTCTCAGGCGGATCTTTATTGAAGGGGGAGGAGAGACCATCGCCGCCGCTCTTGCGGACGGAGTAGTGGACGATGCCCTCATCTTTGTAAGCCCCCGTTTTATTGGCGGCAGGACCGCCCCCACTCCGGTTGAAGGCGAGGGAGTGGAACGCGTGGCCGAATCCCTTAAGCTGGGACGCATGTCCGTACGCCGCGTCGGTGATGACCTTTTGATCTCCGCCGCCATTAAAAAACATTGCAAATCGTAGATTTCAAAATGCAAATTGAACGTCAACGGCTTTTGTTATTCAATTTAAAGTTTGCGATTTGAAATTTAAAATGTTTCTGAAGGTATTTTTATGTTCACCGGCATTATCGAAGAAGTGGGGATCATAACGAGGCTTGAAAAGGACGCGCTCGTCGTCCGCGCAGCGCTGGACGATATCCGGATCGGCGACAGCGTGGCCGTGAACGGCGTTTGCCTGACCGCGATTTCCGTCATCCGGGACGGAAGCGCTTGCAGTATCGCGTTCGATTACAGCCCGGGAACCGATGCGCGCACCGCCCTGTCCGCATTGTCTGAAGGCAGCCGGGTCAACCTTGAACGGGCTTTGGCGGCAAACGGCAGGTTCGGCGGACACATCCTTACCGGCCATATTGAAGATACAGGAACCTTTATTTCGGCAGTATCCCGGGGGATCTTCCTGACCATGAGCTTTGCCGCTCCGGTAGGCATAGCCCGTTATGCCGTGCCCAGAGGATCCATAAGTGTTGACGGCGTCAGTCTCACCATCGCGGAATGTTCCGGTGAAAGGATTACCATTTCAGTTATTCCGCATACCCTGGAAAAAACCACTCTGTCGAACCTGAAACCGGGCTCCAAAGTAAACCTGGAACCCGACATCCTGGCCAAATACGTCGAACATTTCCTCTCCGGCCGCGCCGCGCCGCGGGGGGATATAACCGAAGAACTGCTGAAAGAGAACGGGTTTTTATAACAAAGAAGCTATCAGCTTTCAGCAGTCAGCACAGCTTACATTACAGCTGAAGGCTGATGGCTGATAGCTAATGATCTACGAAAGAAGGTATACTTCCGTGAAAAAAGAAAATACGTTTTTTGCGGGCATTCCCGAGATCGTCGCCGACATCCGTAAAGGGAAGATGGTCATCGTCGTCGACGATCCCGGCAGGGAAAATGAAGGCGACCTCCTGTGCGCGGCCGAAAAGGTAACGCCGGAGATGATCAACTTCATGGCCAGGTACGGCCGCGGGCTCATCTGCATGCCGGTGACCGGATCGCGCCTTGATGAACTCGAGATCGGCCCGATGGTCGCCCGTTCGAAGGAAGCGCGCGAGGCCTCGTTCACGGTCTCTATCGACTATATCCATGGCACGACCACCGGCATTTCAGCGTACGACCGCGCCAAAACGATCAGATCGGTCATCGATCCCGCGGCCAGAGCGGAGGATTTCTCGCGCCCCGGCCACATATTCCCTCTGCGCTACGTTGAAGGCGGCGTTCTCGTCCGCTCCGGCCACACGGAGGCGGCCGTCGATCTCGCGCGCATGGCGGGACTGCGCCCGGCAGGCGTCATCTGCGAGATAATGAAGGAAGACGGCACGATGGCCAGGGTCCCGGAACTGAAAAAGCTGGCGCGGCGGTTCAAACTGAAAATGGTCACGATCGCCGACCTGATCGAGTACCGGAGGAAGAACGAAAAACTTGTGCGCCGCATCGTTGACGTGGATTTCCCGACAAAATTCGGCCACTTCGCCCTGCATCTGTACGAAGACGGGATCACTCGAGAACACCATCTCGCGATAGTCAAAGGCGACATCGAAGGCAAAAAGAACGTCCTTGTCAGGGTGCATTCATCCTGCGTCACGGGAGATATTTTCCATTCGATGCGCTGCGACTGCGGGGAACAGCTTGAAAAAGCGC
Organism: uncultured Elusimicrobiales bacterium; assembly: GCA_964577205.1. Classification (GTDB taxonomy): domain Bacteria; phylum Elusimicrobiota; class Endomicrobiia; order Endomicrobiales; family CAIRNS01; genus CAZNYG01. The sequence goes on from CAZNYG010000034.1 coordinate 20,560, forward strand.
TCCGCATGATCGAGAACGAAGGCAGCGGCGTGGTCCTTTACATGCATCAGGAAGGCCGGGGCATCGGCCTCGCGAATAAGATCCACGCGTACCATCTCCAGGAAAAAGGCATGGACACCGTCGAGGCCAACATCGCGCTCGGGTTCCCGCCCGACCTCAGGGACTACGGCATCGGGGCGCAGATCTTGTCCGACCTCGGGCTTTCCACGATCCGGCTTATCACGAACAACCCGAAAAAGATCATCGGCCTGGAAGGCTATGGACTTAAGGTCGGTCAGCGCGTCCCGGTCGAGATCCCGCCGTGCCCGTCTAACAAGAAGTACCTGAAAACAAAAAAAGACAGAATGGGACACCTGTTAAACATCTAATGCAATGTAAAAGTAAAAATGAAAAGTGAAAAATGAACGACGAAAGACGCTTCATTCATAGTCCAGGACGTTACTTCGCCGTCCTTTATGAAGTTGACTTCATTTTTCACTTTACGCTTTACGTTTTACATTGTCCGAATGGAGGTTGTTTATGGCAAAAGTAATTCAAGGGAACATGCAAGCGGGCGGAAAGAAGTTCGGTATCGTCGTTTCCCGGTTCAACGAGTTCATCACGTCGAAGCTTATCGACGGGGCCGTCGACGCGCTGACGCGCCATGGGGCCAAGGACGACGCCATCGAACTGGCCTGGGTGCCGGGAGCGTTCGAGATCCCTGCTCTTGCCCGGAAAATGGCGGAGTCAGGCAGATACGACGCCGTCATATGCCTCGGCTGCGTTATCCGCGGAAGCACTCCGCATTTCGACTACGTCGCCGCGGAAGTATCAAAGGGAGTCGCGGCCGTTGGATTGAAAAGCGCCGTACCCGTAATTTTCGGCGTACTTACCACGGACTCGATTGAGCAGGCCATCGAACGCGCCGGCACCAAGGCGGGCAACAAAGGTTCCGACGCCGCCATGAGCGCCATCGAGATGGTAAGTTTGTACGGCCAGATATAACGCCATAATGGCGTTCCCGGGTTCGCGGGTTCTTGTGTTATTCGTCGTTTTAGTGCCTTTGACTTATAACACACGAACTCGTTCTATTTCCGAGCCTCTGAACAAGCATCCCGTTCCCGGTGTCGCCTTTCTATATTCAATAATCATTATAAACACAATTAATTATTGACTTTTCATCCTCAGTATTATACAATCTTGTGATAGCCGTGGAACCACACTGTTTCCCCGGACGGGATCTTTTAACTGAGGATACGCATATATGGGTGTCAGAAGACAGGCGCGGGAAGCAACACTTCAGATGCTTTACCTGTGCGACAATTGCCATTTCAACACGGATGAAGCTTTACATGCATTCTTCGATACTCTCGAACTGCAGCAGGAATGCAGGGAATTCGCCCAGCAGCTTTTTTACGGCGCGTGGGAAAAACGGGCAGTTCTGGATGAACTGATCGCCCATTACGCCGAGAACTGGGCCATGGACCGCATGGCAGCGATCGACAGGAACATACTCCGCCTGGCCACTTATGAGATCATCGAAACGCCGGAGACACCCATAAATGTCATAATTGACGAAGCTGTGGAGATCGCCAAGCGGTACTCTACATCGGATTCGAGCAAGTTCGTCAACGGCATCCTTGACAAGCTGAAATCCGCCAGAAAGAACCACGCGTCTCCCCGCAACACGTAGTGTGTTCCGGATGGGAGGGCCATACTTTTTAGGTATGGAATAATTCATGCCCGAAACTCTCGACCGAGTAAAGACTGAGATCGAAGCTCTTCGCGAAGAGATCCGCCATCACGATTACCGCTACTATGTAATGGACCAGCCGGAGATCTCCGACTCCCAGTATGACCGGCTGCTGCGCCGCCTCTCGGACCTCGAAACAGCCCATTCGCAGTTCATTACTCCCGACTCGCCAACTCAACGCGTTTCCGGACAGGCCGCGCCGACGTTCCGCCCCGTCCGCCACGCGGTGCCGATGCTTTCTCTCGACAACACCTATTCCGACGAAGAGCTTGCCGAATGGCACCGCCGGGTCGAAAAAGGCCTGGGCGGCAAACCGTTCGAGCTGGTCGTCGAGCTCAAGATAGACGGCGTCAGCGCCAACCTGGTGTACCGCGACGGCATTCTTGAACGCGGCGCCACGCGGGGCGATGGAGAGACCGGCGAGGACGTGACGCCCAACATAAAAAGCATCCGGTCCATACCGCTCCGCCTGTCCGGGAACCGCAACCCTGAATTTTTCGAAGTGCGCGGCGAAGTGTATATCAACAAACCTGATTTCGTTGCCCTGAACAGGGCGGTGGCGGAGGGGGGTAACCCGCCTTTCGCCAACCCGCGCAACGCCGCGGCAGGTTCGCTGCGGCAGAAGAATCCTGAAATAACCGCCCGCCGGCCGCTGCGTTTCTTCGTTCACTCCTGCGGCAAGATTCTGGGTGAAGATTTCACCTCCCATCACGAGTTCCTCGAACGCTGCAGGCAAATCGGCATCAAACCCACGGAACACGTTACGGTATGCCGCTCTCTGGATGATGTACTCGCGCGACGCGACGAACTGGAAGCCCGACGCGACGAACTGCCCTACGAGATCGACGGTATCGTCATCAAGGTGAACAACCTCGAACAACAGCGCGTCCTCGGTTTCACAATGAAAAGCCCCCGCTGGGCGATCGCGTTCAAGTTCACCGCGCGCCAGGCCGCCACGAAGCTCAACGGAATACGCGTCCAGGTGGGCAGGACCGGGATCATCACGCCGGTCGCCGATCTTGAACCGGTATCCGTGGGCGGAGTGACCATTTCCCGCGCGACGCTTCACAATTTCGACGAGATCAAACGGCTGGACGTCCGCATAGGAGATACCGTTCTGGTCGAACGCGCCGGCGACGTCATCCCTAAGATCGCCTCGGTCGTCGTCTCCAAACGCATCGGTGACGAAACTGCCTTCCACGTCCCGAAACAATGCCCCGCCTGCCGCGAGCCGATCATAAAGAAAAAAGAAGAGGAAGTCGCCTATCGATGCCTTAACCCTTCTTGTCCCGCTCAGCTGGAACAGGGGTTGCTGCATTTTGCCAAACGGGACACGATGGACATTGAAGGCATGGGAGACGTGGTGGTGGAACAGCTGGCACGCCGCGGCATGGTTAAGGATTTCGCCGGCATATATAAACTGACACGCGAAGGCCTGCTGACACTCGACCTTTTCAAGGAAAAGAAAGCGGACAAACTCCTGGCCGCGATCGAGCGCAGCAAACAGCAGCCGCTCAGCCGCCTTCTGTTCGCTCTGGGTATCCATCATGTCGGCGAAAAAGCCGCGCGGGTACTGGCCGTACGGTTCCACACCATCGACAACCTGATGAAGGCGGACGCGCAAGAGCTGACCGCCATCAACGAGATCGGCCCGGCCGTCGCGGGGTCCGTAACTGACTTTTTTTCACAGGGGGCTGTCCGCTCGCTGGTCCGGGAACTGAAAGAAGCGGGGGTCTGCACGGT
>CAZNYG010000034.1:24044-25225 GCA_964577205.1 uncultured Elusimicrobiales bacterium
AAGCGGCCCGCGCCCGCTGGACGGCATAACCTTCGTCCTTACAGGCGAACTCCGGGACTTTACGCGAAGCGAAGCTGAAGGCCGCATCCGCTCGCTTGGGGGGAACACCGGCTCATCCGTAAGCAGAAAGACCGGTTTCGTCGTCGCGGGTGAGGGGCCGGGATCGAAATACGGCAAGGCGAAGAAGCTGGGCGTGCGCATCATCGACGAGAACGAATTTAAAAAGCTGCTTGAAAAGGGATCATGAAACCGGCTGGAAGACCGATAACCGTTTTGTTTGAGAATGACCAGATGGCCGCCGTGGAAAAACCCGCGGGCCTCATCGTCATACCGGACCAGTACACGGAGATTTCTTCCACGCTTACCGGCATGGCAACGGCATTGAAAGGCATGAAGATGTGGACAGTTCACCGGCTGGATCGCGACACTACCGGTGTTGTCCTATTTGCCAAAAATGCCGGATCTCACTCGTTCCTGTGCCGTCAGTTCGAGGCTGGCAGCGTTCAAAAGACGTATTACACCATCCTGAACGGTGTCGTCCGCGACGACAACGGCGTCATCGACAGGCCTATCCTTACCGTAGGAAGAAATGTATCGATCGATGACCGCGGACGTCCTTCAGAGACGCGTTTCCGGGTCATTGAACGGTTCAGGGATTTCAGCTTTGCAGAAGCGGAGCCGAAAACCGGACGCCGCCACCAGCTGCGCATCCATTTCTGGTCTATCGGACATCCGCTGGCGGTCGATCCCGAGCACGGCGGACGCAACGCCCTGCTGTTGTCCGAATTCAAAAAGAGATACAAGTCCACGGGAGAAGAACGCCCGTTGATGGGACGCCTGAGCCTGCACGCCGGGCGCATCACCTTTACCGACCCGGCGACATTGCGGCCCGTAACGGTAGAGTCGCCGCTCCCTGACGATTTTGAAGTAACGCTCAAACAGCTGCGGAAGTACGATAAACTTTAACAGTGACCAGTAACCAGTGACCATAGAGTCAGAGACAACAACTAATTTCTGCACACGCATTTGCTCATTGATAGTTAACAATTCTTGGACCCTGTTTTACTAAACGTCGTTCAACCCAGGATGTTTTGATCACTGGTCATTGGTCACTGGTCACTGAAAAAGGAGTTATTATGGTCAGCACCGTTCATTTTCTTCCCTGGGACAGGGTCGGCCGA
>CAZNYG010000035.1:0-22355 GCA_964577205.1 uncultured Elusimicrobiales bacterium
CACGACGGTCGCCTTGACGATCTGGCCGCGGTCCGGATCCGGCACCGCGGTGATGGCACATTCCAGCACCGCGGGATGCTCCAGAAGGGCGCTTTCAACCTCGAACGGCCCGATGCGGTAGCCGGAACTCTTGATGACGTCGTCGGCGCGGCCCACGAACCAGTAGTAACCGTCTTCATCGCGGTAGGCCATGTCGCCGGTGTAATAGACGTTGTCATGCCACACTTTTTTGGTAAGCGCCTCGTCCCGGTAGTACCCGTCGAACATGCCCGCGGGTTTTCCCTTTCCCGTGCGGATGATGATCTGACCTTCCTCTCCGGCGCCGCAGGAATCTCCGTTTTCGTCCATAATGTCGATGTCGTATCCAGGAGAAGGCATGCCCATCGAGCCCGGGCGCGGTTCCATCCAGGGGAACGTGGCAACCTGCACGATGGTCTCGGTCTGGCCGAAACCTTCCATGAGCCTGACGCCCGTCATTTTAAGGAACTGGTGATACACTTCGGGGTTCAGAGGTTCACCGGCGACCACGCAGTATTTTATCGCGCTCAGGTCGTACCGGGACAGGTCTTCCTTGATAAGATAGCGGAAGATCGTTGGCGGCGCGCAAAAAGTCGTCACGCGGTATTTCGCCACTTTCTCAAGAAGATTTTTGGGAACGAACTTGTCCATATCGTACGTAAAGACCGCTGTGCCGCAGATCCACTGGCCGTAGATCTTGCCCCACGCCGCTTTCGCCCAGCCGGTGTCCGCGACGGTCAGATGCAGTCCCTTGTCCTGAACGTTCTGCCAGAATCCCGCGGTGATAATGTGCCCCAGCGGATAGGCGAAATTATGCTGCACCATTTTGGGCATGCCCGTTGTGCCGGACGTAAAGTAAAGGAGGAATACGTCCTTATTGGTTGTCGCGTCTTTCCCGGAGGGACGGGCAAATCTGTCGGACGCTTTTTCAATTTCACCGGTAAAATTGCTCCAGCCCGCGCGCTCGGCGCCGATGACCGCTTTGTATTTAAGCGTCGGCGACTCTTTCTGAGCTTCGTCGATCCGGCCCAGGACTTCCGGGTCGTTCACGGAAATAATCATTTTGATATCGGCGGCTTTGTTGCGGTAGATGATGTCTTTAGTCGTCAGCAGATGAGTGGCGGGGATGCAGACAGCCCCGATCTTGTGCAGGGCGACGGAAGCGAACCAGAACTCATAACGCCGTTTAAGTATAAGCATGACCGGGTCGCCCTTGCGGATCCCGAGGGACCGCAGGAAGTTCGCGGCCTTGTCGCTGCGGCGTTTCATGTCGGCGAACGTGAAGCGTTTTTCTTCGCCGTGATCGTCACACCAGACCATGGCGACGCGATCCGGGTCCGTGCGCGCCCACTCATCGACGATATCGAACCCGAAGTTGAAGTTTTCCGGGGTCTTTATGGCAAAATCCCTGACAAAATCCTCATAGGAATCAAAGTTAGTTTTAGTGACGTACCTGGCAAGCATGGGGGCCTCCGGCAAGAGTTTTCAGCTCATAAGCTATTGAGCTGATAAGCAGCGACAATCACACAAATGGAGCGTGCCTTTCCGGTCCATTCGTGTTACGCGATGACGGAAAGGAATTTGGCCGGCTTGTTGTCCAGCGCGATCATGGCGTGGCTGGAACCGGAATCGAAATAAAGCGAATCCCCGGGCGAAAGGATCACTTCGTGGCTGTCCAGAATGACCTTCAGCCTGCCTTCCAGAAGGTAGGTGAATTCCTGCCCCGGATGATTGTAGCAGTGATGCTTTTCCCCTTCGGCAAGAGGCGGGACCGTTACAAGGAACGTCTCGATCTTTTTACTGATGAAATTGTAACCGAGGTCCAGGTATTTATATTCTCTGCGGCGTTCTACCGACGCGCCCTTGCCGCCTTTAACCAGGCTGTAGTGGCGTAGCTTCGGTTCTTCTCCGGTGAGAAGCGCGGTAAGTTCCACCTTGAACTTGTGCGCCAGTTCCAGAAGAAGGCTTACCGGAATGTCCGCTTCGCCTTTTTCATATTTCTCGTATACGTCTTCTTCAATTTTAAATTCCCTGGCAATGCTCTCGATCGAATAACCGGAAATTTCGCGCAGCTCTTTCATCCGCATCGCGATCTGCTTCAGATTGTCAGTCATGATAACCTCCGCTCAGCGACTTCGGAAAATCGATTTAATTGTAGCATAATTGCAAAAATTCCCCAACAACACCATGGAATTAGGCCTGAGGGCTTGACAAAACGGTTTCCCACGGCTATAATTAGAACAAAAGACCATTTTGTTCGAAATGTGCTACTAAGGAACCTCAATGGCCAGGAACTCCGAAGACGTCCGCGACAGCATCATCGATAACTCGGCGAAATATTTCGCACGGTTCGGGCTGTACAAAACAACGATCGATGAGATAGCTCGATCCCTGGGCATGGGGAAAAGCTCGCTTTATTACTATTTCCGCAGCAAGGAAGACATATTCAAGGCCGTCATCGAAAAAGAAGTCTCCGTCCTGAGCGAACACGTAAGGCGGAAACTGTACGCCTGCAGGACTCCCCGGGAAAAGCTGAGAGCGTTCAGCGTCGCCCGGATGCTTTTCCTCAGGGAACTGACCAACGTCTATACCGCCCTGAAAGACGATTACCTTACCCGGTACGCCTTCATACAGGACCTGCGCAGGGATTACGACCTGAGGGAAACGAAACTTATGTCCGCCATCCTTTCCGAAGGAGTGAAAAGCGGCGAGTTTGAGATACGGGACGTCCCTCTTACCAGTAAAACGATCATCACCGCTTTGAAAGGCCTCGAATATGAGTGGGCCATGCGAGGAGAACGGGAAAGTATCGAACAGAATGTTGACAAACTTCTTGAGATCCTGCTGTATGGCATAGCGCCCGGAAAACTGCAGCAACGCCGTCTCCAGGGTAATGGCAAAGGCCGAAACAAATGCCGGCAGATAAGTTTTAAACCCGCTCCGGCTTATTCGAGGAACCGCCTGTGAATAAGGCACAGTCCCTGTTCATACTGCTCTCACTGTCATTGCCGCTGTCTCCGCGGTGTTACACGCAGGAACCGGCGACATTGTCGCTGTCGGATGCCGTCGCGCTTTCCCTTAAACGGAATACTGAGATAAAAGCGTCACGCGAAACGGTGGAAAGCGTTCGCTGCGGTGTCCGCGCCAGTTACGGCAAATTCATGCCGCAGGTGACGGTCGAAGGAAAATATACGCGCATCAATGAACCCATCGACATAGACCTGAACCCGATCCGCGCCGCTATGATCGGGGTTGATGTGGCGACCCTTCAGGCAGCGGGCGTGACCAACCCTCTTATTCTTGCCGGTTTCCGGTCGAACCTTGAGAATGTTCTCCCCCCTTTCACGACACGCGTGCAGAAAGAAGGATTCTACAATCTGACCGCGACCCTTACACAGCCGGTCTTTGCGGGCGGCAAACTGACCGCTAACACCGCCGCGAAAAAAGAAGAGCTGGACGTCGCGCGGGACAATGACAGGGCCACGAGGAACAAAGTGATCACTGACGTGGCAACCGGTTATTTCCGGGTCCAGTTCATGAAGGACCTGGTACAGATACGCGAAGAAGTGGCGGAAGGCATAGCGGAACACCAGGCGAACGCGCAGAAGCTCCTTAATGAAGGGATAATCTCCAAAGCCGCGAAAATGCGGGCGGACGTCGCGCTCGCGGAAGCGAAGCGCGATCACTCCCGCGCCCTTAAGGACCTGGAACTAGCGGAAATCCTTCTTAAGAACGCTCTCGGCGACAAGGACGGGAGCTATGACCTGACCACCGCCCTGCATATGACGGATGAACCCGGTACCGTCGAGTCTTTCATCGAAAAGGGGCTTCGGGACAACCCGTCCCTGACTACGCTGTCGCACAGGTCCCGCCAGCTGACACAGAAGGGAAAAGCCGCGCGGGCCGAGTTCCTGCCGACCATCGCGCTTTTCGGACGCTATGAGATTTATGACAGGGATCTCACGCTTCTTGAACCGGAATGGGCCGCCGGAGCCGTGGCGCGCATAAACGTATTCAGCGGCGGTTCCGACGCGAACGAGATCAGGTCCGTCAAACGGCAGAAAGCCGCCCTCGCGGATATGGCCGAGAACGCCGCCGGCCTTGTGCGCACCGGCATACGGAAACACTATATCGATATGGAATCGGCGCGCGAACAGTACGAAAGCCTCGCGGCGTCCCGTGATCTTGCCGAGGAGAACCTCCGCCTGAACCGCCTTTCATTCACTGAAGGCACCGCTTCTTCCGTTGACGTCATCGACGCACAGCTTGCGCTGGGGAAGGTCAGGACGGAGCAGTTTAAAGCGCTTTTCGATTACGCTGCCGCCCTCGTGAGCCTGACCGCCACCGCCGGCAATGCGGAAGAGGCGATACAGTACCTGAACGTCTCGGGTAACGGACGGAACTACAACACCGGTAACGATGCCCGTTAATGTCTTAAAGGAGTTTCGTAACCGTCCCACGCATCTTTGCCGTTCCGAGTCTTTCTGGAGGTTTTATGAGATCCCCCCTTTTGTTCATCGCTCTGTGCGGTATACTCGCCGTCGGATGCTCTTCGAAAAAGCAGGAGTTGATCACAGGAGAAGTTGACGCGACCGAAGTGGACGTCAGCATCAAGATCCCGGGCCGCATCGCCAGGATCGTCGTGCGTGAAGGCGACGCGGTTAAAAAAGACCAGGTCGTAGGCTATCTGCAAAGCCGCGAAATGGAAGCAAAACTGAAAACCGTTGAAGCGGCTCTCGGAGAAGCCCGCGAACAATTCTCCCTGGCCGATAAAACGTATGCCCGCATGAAGAACCTGTTCGACCAGAACGTCATCCCCCGCCAGCAGCTGGACGAAGCGACGTACAAGTACCAGGCCGCGAAACAGAAAGTGAGCGCGACGGAGGGCCAGATGAACGAAGTGCGCTCCTATTACGACGAAATGCTGATCAAAGCTCCGATCGACGGAGAAGTAGTCCAGATAGTTTCCCATCCCGGCGAACTGGTCGCGACCGGTTATCCCGTGCTGACCATTCTCGATCTGAACGACCAGTGGGTGACCTTCAACCTGCGCGAAGACCTCCTGACCAGGATCCACAAAGGCACCCGGCTCTCGGTCACCTTCCCGGCGCTGGGTAAAACCTGCCCGTTCACCGTGAACTACATCTCGGCGCTCGGCTCCTTCGCCAAATGGAAAGCGACCAACGAACAGGGAAGCTTCGACCTTAAGACCTTCGAAACCCGCGCCCGCTCCGGCCAGCCCATCGCCGAACTCCGCCCGGGCATGACAGCTTTAATACAGATCGCGAATTGAAAATTTCAAAATGCAAATTTTACGGCAATACAAAAAAACCGGATAACAACTTGTGATCAGCAACGCAAACCGCATATTATCAGTTTTTTCTACATTCGCTTCTCACCTTACATCTGCAATGTGCAATTTGAAATTTGCAATGGTGTTTTTCCGTGAACTGCGGTTCATCCTGAGGAACAGGGCTTACGTCTTCCTGTTCCTTCTGTGGCCGCTGCTGGACGGACTGCTGATCGCGGGCATCTACTCCGAAAAGACGGTGACCCGCATGCCCGTAGCCGTCATGGACGGGGACCGCTCGAAACTCTCCCGCGCGCTTATACGCTCTATAGATTCCTCCCGTTCGTTCTCCGTCATATATCTGGTCAACTCGCCCGAAAGCCTGAAAGATCTCATGTACCGGCAGAAGATAGCGGCCGGCATCCATATTCCCCGCAGCCTCGAAAAAGACATGAAACGCGGCAAAACCGGCATCGTCACCGCCTTTGTGAACGGGTCCAACTTCCTCATGACGAATCTCGCGCTGGCCGACCTGCGCACGATGACCGCCTCGGTGGGCGCCGGCATGCGCATGAACTATCTTCAGAAGACCGGCAGCCCGAGGGACAAAGCGCTCGCTCAGGCCATGCCGGTGAAAACAGATCTCACCAAGCTCTACAACCCGGGATACAATTATGTCAACTATCTCGCGCCCGGCCTGTGGGCGGCCATACTGCAGCAGGTGATGATGCTTTTCGGCGCTTTAATGATCGCGGGAGAAAAAGACAGGAATACGTTCCCCCGGCTGATGGCCTGCGCGGGCAACAGCGCCTTCGCGGCCGCCGCGGGAAAGATCGCGCTGTATTTCGCTCTCTCGCTGCTTCTTTTCGAGATCACCGTCCGCGCGATGTTCCCCCTGTTCGGCATTCCCTTCAAAGGCTCGGTCCCGGCCATGATCCTCTACTCATCCCTTTTCATCCTGGCCAGCGTCTGCATGGGGTTCCTTTTTTCTTCGGCTTTAAAGACGCGCGTCGATGCCCTCAAGGCGACCCTGCTCGTCTCGGCTCCGGCATTCATCCTTTCCGGATACACGTGGCCGGTCAGTTCAATGCCCGCCGTTCTATGGCCAGTCGCCGGCATCATACCGCTTACCACCTACTTAAAGGGTTACCGCAGGCTGTACATGCAGGGAGCGGGATTAAGCGCCGTCACGAATGAAATGATGGTTTTGGCGGCCATGTCGGTCATTTTTTTCGCCGCTGGACTGCTGTTCATGAGGAAAACCGCGAGGGAGTCCCATGTTCCTTAACGCGTTCATGAACGTTTTTCTTCGGGAAATGAAGCGGCTCTTCACGAACAAAGACCTGCTCATGATCTGTTTTGCCGCTCCTTTCGTCTATGGAATAGCCCTTTCCGCCGTGTATTCACAAAAGCGGGCGGAAGACATCCCCGTCGGGATTGTGGACCGGGACAACTCGCGGCTTTCGCGCGCGTTCGTCAGGATGATGGATGCCACGCCGAACATCCGCGTGAAGGAACGATATACCGACGCGCCCGCGGCGATCGACGACATGATCGCCGGGGATCTGGTGGGGCTTCTTTACATTCCCAGGGGATTCTCATCCGAAATTAAAAGCGGCAGGGACGCGATGGCGCTCGTTTCCATCAACTCGGCTAATTTCGTGGTGGCGAACCCGGTGATGCAATCGCTGCTGGAGTCCGCCAGCATCATGTCGGCGGGAGCTTTCGTCACGTCCGCCCGCAAAAGAGGGCTCGTCAAAGAAAAAGCCTTGACGCTGGCGCAGCCGCTGGCGCTGGATACGCGCCCCATCTTCAATCCGCAGGTCAACTATTCGGACTTTTTCATACCCGGCCTTCTTTTCATGGTCATCCAGCAGATCATGCTGGTCGGGCTCGGATACACGGTGGCCGAAGAACTGGAGAACAACAGAGAGGAAGAGCTCCGTACCCTCTGCGGCGGTAACATATTCGCCCTGTTCGCGGGAAAGTCGCTGCCGTACGCGCTGGTGAACTATGGCATCGGTATCGTCTTCCTTTTCGGGCTCCTTCCTGTGTTCGATATAACTGTACAAAGCTCGATCCCGGGCGTCCTCCTGCTGCTCGCGCTTTTTATCGGCGCGATCACATCGTTCGGTGTCATGATCTCCGCTTTTTTCCGGAGCGTCGTCATGGCGCTGGCCGTCCTTATGTTTTACTCGATGCCCGTTTTTCTCATATCCGGCGCGGTCTGGCCGTCATTTTCGCTGCCCCTTTCCCTCCGACTCTTGAGCTATCTTTTTCCGTCAACATACTTCCTTGTCGATTTCCGCATGCTGATCCTCGGTGACGTCCCTTTCCGCTATGTTCTCCCTTCCTGCGGCGCCCTGATCCTTTTTGGATCGCTGTGCGGCATGGCCGCCTGCGCGCTGTTCAAGCGCATGGCCGGAAGACCATAAAACTGTTTGACAAACCAATCCGGTTGTACTATAATTGCACCATAATTTTTAAATTACCGATGACGCGGCGCTGTTCACTGTCATTGAACACATGACACAAAAACGCGGCACATCAGAACAAACAGGAGGCGTCCATGGCAGTATTACGATGGCTGAAAAAGCGTTTCGCTTTGCTCAGCGCACCGGCAGCAACGGCAGCACTGATCCTTTCCGGAACATCCGCCGCTCACGCCAGTGAAGCGGATCTCATCCTTCCCGACCTGAGTTCCGTCTTCTTCCAGGGCGTTGACGGAAGGTCCATGCTCATGTTCGGGCTTGTCCTTTGCGTCCTTGGGCTTGTTTTCGGCATGGTTCAGTACATGAACATCAAAAACCTTCCCGTGCACCGTTCCATGAGGGACATATCTGAACTGATCTACGAGACCTGCAAAACATACCTCGTCACCCAGGGCAAATTCATTCTTCTTCTTGAGGCATTCCTGGCCGTGATCATCGTCGTCTATTTCGGCTGGCTCCGGGAAATGGCCGCCTTCAAGGTCGCAATGATCGTGTTCAGCAGCCTGATCGGCATCCTGGGCAGCTATGTCGTGGCCTGGTTCGGCATGCGCATCAACACGTTTGCCAACTCCCGCACGGCGTTCGCGAGCCTTAAGGGGCTTCCGTTCCCGACATTCGCGATCCCCCTGCGCGCCGGCATCAGCATCGGCATGATGCTTATAAGCATCGAACTTTTCGTGATGCTGTGCATACTTCTCTTCATCAGCCCGGACTACGCCGGCCCCTGCTTCATAGGTTTCGCCATCGGCGAATCCCTCGGCGCTTCGGTGCTCCGTATCGCGGGCGGCATCTTCACGAAGATCGCGGACATCGGCTCCGATCTGATGAAGATCGTCTTCAACATCAAAGAAGATGACGCGCGCAACCCCGGCGTGATCGCGGACTGCACCGGCGACAACGCGGGCGACTCGGTCGGCCCCACTGCGGACGGATTCGAGACTTACGGAGTGACCGGCGTGGCTCTGATCACGTTCATCCTTCTTGCGATCAAAGATCCAGTCATCCAGGTTAAACTTCTGGTCTGGATATTCGTCATGCGCCTGGCCATGCTGATCACCAGCGCGCTCTCCTACGGGATCAATTCACTCATAGCAAAGGCGAAATACGCCGCGGCATCGAAAATTGATTTCGAAGCGCCGCTTACCTCGCTGGTATGGATCACGTCGATCGTTTCGATCATCGCGACCTACGCGATCTCGGCGGTGATCATACCTGATCTCGGCGACGGAACGCTGTGGTGGAAGCTGGCGACCATCATCAGCTGCGGCACCATCGCGGGCGCGGTCATCCCCGAACTGGTGAAGATATTCACCTCCACGAACAGCGCCTTCGTGAAGAACGTGGTGAATTCGTCCCGCAACGGCGGCGCATCGCTGAACGTGCTTGCCGGCCTTACCGCGGGCAACTACAGCGCCTACTGGATGGGCTTCGCCATAATGGCCCTGATGGCCATCGCGTACGGTATTTCGACCATGGGCGTAGGCGCCATCATGGTAGCCGCGCCGGTCTTCGCGTTCGGCCTGGTCGCGTTCGGTTTTCTGGGCATGGGCCCGGTGACCATCGCCGTAGACTCCTACGGCCCGGTTACGGACAACGCCCAGTCGGTGTACGAGTTGTCCCTCATCGAATCCGTTCCCAATATCAAGGAAGAGATCAAGAAGGATTTCGGTTTTGAACCCAATTTCAGCACTTCGAAACAGTACCTTGAGGAGAACGACGGCGCGGGCAACACGTTCAAAGCGACCGCCAAGCCGGTGCTGATAGGCACCGCAGTAGTCGGCGCCACCACCATGATCTTCTCGATCATAGTCATGCTGACGCAGGGGCTGACGCAGAATATGGATATGCTTTCCATCCTTCATCCTCCGTTCCTGCTCGGACTGATCGCCGGCGGCGCGGTCATCTTCTGGTTTGCCGGCGCCTCGATGCACGCGGTCGCGAGCGGCGCGTATAAAGCGGTGGAGTTCATCAAAGCGAACATGAAGCTGGAAGGCGTGGAAAAGGCCTCGACCGAGGACAGCAAGAAAGTGGTGGAGATCTGCACAAAATACGCGCAGAAAGGCATGCTGAACCTGTTCATGGTCATATTCTTCAGCGCGCTGGCCTTTGCCTGCGTCGATCCCTACTTCTTCATCGGATACCTCATATCCATAGCGCTCTTCGGCCTGTTCCAGGCCATTTTCATGGCCAACGCCGGCGGCGCGTGGGACAACGCGAAGAAGATCGTCGAATGCGACCTGAAGGAAAAAGGGACGGAGCTTCACAAGGCGACAGTGGTGGGCGACACGGTAGGCGACCCCTTCAAGGACACGTCGTCAGTGGCCATGAACCCTATCATCAAGTTCACAACGCTTTTCGGCCTCCTGGCCCTTGAACTGGCCATCGAGCTTACCCGCGGCATGAGCCTGACGCTGGCGATAGTATTCTTCGCCATTTCATTGGTCTACGTCGTCCGCTCGTTCACCTCGCTTCAGGTGAAATAAGCGCAGAGTAATCCTGCAAATCATACACAAAGGAAACGGCGTCCGGGAGTTTGTATCCCGGACGCCGTTTCCTTTGTTGCCGTTCTCTCTACTTTCTTTGAACTTTAGCTGCACTTTCTCTGTGCTTCTTCTGCACTAAAGAAAAGCCGGGCACTCCCTCAGGATACCCGGCTTTTAAATACTCCCCCCCAATAGCTTACAGTTTCTTCCAGAGTTGGATTATATCCGCGAAATCGAGGCGTCCGTTTTTATTCATATCCAGCGCGGCGATCTGGGCAACCGCTTTGTTTATGTGCACTATATCGGCGAAGTCCGCCTTGCCGTTGCCATTCATATCGGGCACTTTATCCATATTGCTGAACGCGAACTTAACGTCTTCCATATTCGTCTTCCCATCTCTATTCAGATCATATTTCGCCGTATTACCCAGCAGTTTAAATGCCTGAACCATGTCGGAAAAATCAACCCGTCCGTTGCCGTTTACATCACCCGAACCGGGCCCAAGCGCCTGCGGCGCTGTGGCAGTATTCCCGATCGTGTTGAAGGCCGACTTGACATCATCAAAGTTCAACTTTCCGTCTTTGTTAAAATCGTACTTCCTGACTTCTGAAACCGCTTTGTTCAGCGCGACAACATCGGCGAAGTCAAGCCGGCCGTTACCGTTGAAATCCATCGATTTATCGTTGGTTTTGCCGACCTCCGCAAAAGCGAGCTTGACATCCGCCATACCGACGCTTCCGTCTTTGTTCAAGTCAAATTTGGCATAGTCGCTTACGGCCTTGTTAATGGCGACGACATCAGCGAAATCAAAACGTCCGTTACCGTTGACATCACCCTGAACCGGCACCTTGTAGGATTCCGAGACAGGCGCGCCGGGCTGGTTCCCTGTCTGCAACACCGGCTGTGTTTCAGAAGGATTGGCGGTATTTTCTATCGCCGAATAACCGAACTGCGCGATTGTAGCGAGTACGCTGAAAATGATCACTGTCTTTTTCATTGCAGTATCAACCTTACCGTAACCCATGGTAGCCTCCTGATTACTATGCTCCCAGTCATTGATATTGTATACCGCTGATGGAAAAACAGAGGGTAATTCATGTGAAATAGCTGAGAAATATCATTTGAACGGCTCCTAATAGCATACTGGAATAACTGATTAACGCAAGATATTATTTTTTCCCCGTGAATGGATCATCCGGGACGTTTGACATTGTTCCGCTTATTTTCCTATAATCTGACAATACCAGATTAATGATGATCAGGATCGTCTTCAGTTCATAACAATAAGAGAGCTGGGATTTTTTTATTTACACCGAATCCTGTTTTTATCCAAACAGCGGCATTTTATATTTGTACCATGTCATTATTTCAGGGAATTCGCCGTTTACTGCTGATCCCTTACGAAAGAGCGGATGATTATGATCAATGAATACTTGATGCTTCTTGCAGTATTGGTACCCATGGGAGGGTCAGTCCTTCTCCCTCTCATAGGCGGGGTATCCCCCCGGCTTCGTAATCTTCTGGCTCTGGGCTGCGTGCTGACATCGCTGGCCTGTGCGGCGCTCCTTATCCCTTCCGCTCTGGCAGGAGAGATCGCAACGATATCCCGTACGCTTCCCCTCGGCTTGAACTTTATTCTTTCCGCGGACCGCCTGGCCGTTTTCATGGCGATCACATCATCCCTCATAGGCGCGATCATCATTTTTTATTCGTTCGGTTATATCGCCCATTACGAGAACCAGAATGAATACTATTTTCTGGTCGTTCTCTTTCTCGGCTCGATGATGGGCATCGTGTTCTCCGCCAACCTGGTCTTCCTTTATATATTCTGGGAGATCACGGCCATCGCTTCCTGGCGCCTCATCGGCTTTTTCAGGGAAAGATCCATAGTTCTGCGCGCGGACAAGTCCTTTCTTGTCACGGTTTCCGGAGCCCTGGTCATGCTTCTCGGCTTCATTTACCTGTATCAGCACACGGGATCGTTCGACCTGGCCGTCATTAAGGCTAACCTTGCTTCCGATCCTCTTCCAGATATCGCGGTACTGCTCATCCTTTTCGGCATATTGTCCAAGTCGGCGACCCTGCCCATGCATACCTGGCTTCCTGATGCGGGCGTGGCTCCTTCGCCTGTTACCGCTCTTCTCCATGCCGCGGTGCTGGTCAAGATCGGCGTCTATGTATTTGCCCGCCTGTTCGTGGCCACGTTTACGATAAGTGCGTTCTGGCACACGGCTGTACCCGTAGTGGCAGCGGCCAGCGCGCTGATCTCCGCGGGAGCGGCGCTCATCGAGACCGACATGAAACGCATCATCGCCTATTCGACAATAAGTCAAATAGGCTTTATTTTTCTTGGGCTTTCCATGTCCAATGAAGTCGGCATTGCCGGCGGCCTCCTCTACATATTCATGCACGGGCTTGCCAAAGGCGGCCTGTTCCTCTGCGCAGGCATCATCGAACATGCCACTCATACCAAGGACATCACAAAGATGGGCGGGCTGATGCGCGCCATGCCGGTTACCGGAGCGGCCTTTCTACTATGCGCTTTCTCGGTCATGGGCATTCCCCCGTTCGGCGGCTTCTTCAGCAAATACATGGTCATCGCCGGCGCGGTATCAGGCGGGCAGCTTGCCGTCGCCTTCACTTTTATGATCGGCGCCTTCCTTACCCTTATTTACCTGTTCAGACTGTTCAGCATGATATTCCTCGGCGAGGAAAAGATCAAGGTCACCGGCGAAGGCACGCCGACCATGGTCACCAGCGTGGTCCTGCTGGCGTTCCTCTCCCTGGCCGGCGGCCTCGGCATACAGTACCTGTCCGGCCCGGTCATGCTTACCGTGCAGCAGATGACATCGCGTTAGCGATGTCATCCCCGAGGACTGTTATCGGGTATCTATGAATGCCTTTGTATCGAAACAAATGGATGCCCGATTAACAGCCTTCGGGCATGACAAAAATAGTCACTGATTCTGCGCTCACATAAGGGCAAAAGGATGAAATGATGGAAACAATGCTTTTTGCTACGATACTTGTCCCGGCGATCGCCGGCGTTTGCGCTCTCCTGATACCTCAAAAGATCAAGGGCGTGCGGGAAGCGATCGCGCTTCTTGCAACATCCATCAACCTTTACCTTGCGATCTCCCTTTTCGGCAAGGGACTTATTTATTCAGCTCCCTGGGCAGGTTTCGGCCTCGACTTTTCCTTCCGCCTGTACCATTTCAGTTCGTTCATACTGCTGGCGGCGGCCGGTTTCAGTATCCTCGTCGCCCTGTACTCGTCGGTATTCATTTACAAAAGGGACAAGGGCAACCAGTTTTACGGTTACATGCTTTTCACCATCGCGATGGTCAACGGCGCCGTGCTCGCCAATAACCTCGCGGTCATGCTTTTCTTCTGGGAAGGATTGCTGGCAACCCTGTTCGGCATGATCGTTATCGGGCATAAGAAAGCGTATCCGACGGCGGTCAAAGCGTTTGTCATCGCGGGCGTTACCGACTTGTGCATGATGCTCGGGATCGGGCTTGCCTGGTATCTTTCCGGCACGCTGGACATGCAGCAGATAAACCTTCCGCTCAACGGGCTCGGCAGCATTGCCTTTATCCTTATGATGATCGGCGCCATATCCAAGGCCGGCTCGATGCCCTTCCACAGCTGGATCCCGGACGCGGCGGTGGACGCGCCGCTCCCTTTTATGGCTTTCCTGCCCGCCGCTCTTGAAAAGCTGCTCGGCATATACCTTCTTGCCCGCATTTCTCTGGATCTTTTCCAGTTTTCCGCGGGTTCGTGGGTGAGCATCCTCATGATGGTCGTGGGCGCGGCCACCATCCTCCTGGCCGTAATGATGGCCCTCATCCAGAAAGATTACAAGCGCCTGCTTTCCTATCACGCGATCAGCCAGGTAGGTTACATGATCCTCGGCATCGGCACCGCGGTCCCGGCAGGTATCGTCGGCGGTCTTTTCCACATGATCAACCACGCGATGTATAAAAGCTGCCTGTTCCTTACCGGCGGTTCGGTGGAAAAACAGGCCGGCACCACGGACCTGAAAAAACTGGGCGGGCTCGGCGCGAAGATGCCGGTCACGATGATCTGCTTCCTTATCGCTGCCGCGGCGATCTCCGGCGTGCCTCCGTTCAACGGCTTCTTCTCGAAAGAACTCGTTTACGACGGCGCTCTTGAGCGGCACTGGATCTTCTACGCGGCGGCGGCACTCGGTTCATTCCTTACCGCGGCATCGTTCCTGAAACTCGGCCATGCCACGTACTTCGGAAAGGCCTCCGAAGAAACCAAAAACGTTAAGGAAGCCTCTCCGGCAATGCTTGTTCCGATGATCATCATCGCTGCCGGCTGCGTCGTTTTCGGCCTTTACAACGCTCTCCCGCTGAACCATCTTATCCAGCCGATACTCGGGCCGGAACGGCTCGAAGGCCATTCGTTCGCCGGATTCCATGTAAACGCTTTCCTTGTTATCATGACGCTGGCGATCCTTGCCGCGGCCATCCTTAACCATTATTTGGGTGTCAGGAAAAGCGGCAGCGGGCTTGGAGCATCCGATCATATCCACTATGCGCCGGGCCTGCACGGCATCTACGACAAAGCGGAAAAGCGATTTTTCGACCCCTACGATATCGGCATGGCCGTTGTCCGCGGCCTTGCATGGACGGCATACGGGATCGACCGGGCGATCAACTGGATGTACGACCGCCTAGCGGTGATGGTAACCTACGGGTTCACTTCGCTGATACGCTCGGCCCATACCGGCAGCTATTCCGCCTATCTCATCTGGGCGCTGGCAGGAGTAGCGGGCATCGTTTTCTTTGTCGCACGTTCGCTGTAAGATTCTGAGCGATCAGCAGTCAGCCTTCAGCGGTCAGCCAACGATGAAAGCTGCTTGCTGATAGCTGACTGCTCATCGTTTTTTTCTTCCGGAGGTTTCTGGTGTCTTCATTATTGATCGTCATTCCGCTTATCGCGCTGCTTCTATTGAATCTCCCGCTCGGCTCCTGGCTCAGGAAGGTCTCGGTGTGGGCCGTGCTTCTTCTGGTTGCCGCGGAGGCGTTTTCGGCTATATTCCTTCCCTCCTGCGTATGGTCCGGAGCGTGCGAGTGGGTCATGCCATTCTTTTCGTTCTCGCTGACCGTCGATCCTCTGGCCGTGGTCATGCTTGTCTCCATTTCGGTTGTAACTTTCTCGGCCCTCCTGGTAGGCTGGTATTCCATCAAAGATCTCACCAGAAAGTTCGACTTCGTGAACCTCGTCCTGATGAGCCTGATCGGGATGAACGGCATCGTTCTT
Organism: uncultured Elusimicrobiales bacterium; assembly: GCA_964577205.1. Classification (GTDB taxonomy): domain Bacteria; phylum Elusimicrobiota; class Endomicrobiia; order Endomicrobiales; family CAIRNS01; genus CAZNYG01. Next base: position 15,576 of record CAZNYG010000035.1, read on the forward strand.
GTGAACGATCTTTTCTCCCTGTACGTATTTCTCGAGATCGTCGCGGTCTCCTCCTTCATCCTGATAGCGTTGCATAAGGACAAAGACGCGCTGGAAGGTTCATTCAAATATCTCGTATTGTCGGCGGTCGCCACGGTATTCATGCTGAGCTCTATCGCGCTTCTCATGATGGTGACCGGCGAAACATCGTTCGCGGCCGTCGCCGCGTCGCTGAAAGCGTCCCCGGCAAACCCGCTGGCAGTCGTCGCGGCAGCCCTTTTCGTTGGCGGGCTGTGCATCAAAGGCGGCCTTGTCCCTTTTCACGGATGGCTGCCCGACGCCTATTCTTCAGCGCCGGCCGGCGCATCGGTGCTTCTTGCAGGCATCATCACGAAAACTACCGGTATCTATACGATGGTCCGGCTGATTACCGCGGTATTCGGGTACAGCGAACCGATCAGAGAGATCCTGCTTGCCGCTGGCGCGGTTTCCATACTGGTCGGAGCGCTGGCGGCGCTCGGGCAGAAAGATATTAAACGCATGCTGGCGTTTTCCAGTATCAGCCAGGTGGGCTACATTGTTGTCAGTCTTGGCGCGGGCACGCCGCTCGGGATCGCGGGCGCAGTTTTCCATCTGTTCAACCACTCCATATTCAAATCACAGCTGTTCGTCAATGCCGCGGCGGTGGAAGAACAGGCCGGCACGCGGGACATGGACCGGCTGGGCGGCCTCGCACAGCGCATGCCCTTTACCGGCGCCACGTCGATCGTCGCTTTCCTTTCCACGGCAGGCATACCGCCTTTATCCGGTTTCTGGAGCAAACTGATCATAATCATGGCCCTATGGCAGTCAGGCCATTCATACTACGCGGCCCTCGCTATACTGGCAAGCATCATCACGCTGGCATATTTCCTTTCGATGCAGCGCAGAGTTTTCTTCGGCAAAGTGCGCGAGGGGCTTGAACATATCAAAGAGGCGCATCCCGGCATCGTCATTCCCGCGGTCATACTGGCCCTTATAACAATCGGCGCCGGCATCTTTTTCCCGTACGTACTGACGGCATTCATTCTGCCGGTACAGAGTATTATCGGTTGATAACGACATTTAATATCGCAAATTTCAAATTGTAAATTTAACGTCAACGGCTTTCAACAACTTTAGTTACTCTATCTGCCTTTCAATTTGAAATTTGCAATTGTCTCTGGAGAGGTTTTATCATGACGATCACAATTATTTTGATGGTTCTTCTCATCGTTACGGCATTGTGGGCGGTCTTGCGGGGCAGCCTGCTTCGCTCGGCGATAGCTCTCGCGGCGGTCAGCGTCATACTTACGCTTATCATGTTCCATATGGGCGCTTCGCTTGCCGCGGTTTTCGAGCTTTCCGTGTGCGCGGGACTGATCACGGTCATTTTCATAAGCACCCTCAGCCTGACAAAACCGATGACGCATGAAGAGACGCTGCAGCGGACAAAAGGGCGCGTCAGGCGTTTCTGGTTCCTTCCGGTACTGGTCCTGCTTGCCGGCACGGGCATAGCCCTGATGAACATCCCGGCGATAACGGTCGCCCCCGCAGGGCCTGACGCCGACGTGCGCCAGGTACTGTGGAACGCGCGGCAGCTGGACCTTTTCGGCCAGGCGCTGATCCTTCTGACCGGCGTGTTCGGAGTAGTGGTGCTGTTCAAGGACGCGCTCAAGGGCAAATCCTCCGGCCCCTCTTGAACACAATAGAGTGAACTGCGCAAGGTGTTTTCAGACGGCGCGGGAATTGATATAATAGGGTGATAATCTCTAAATGAAAGGGTTTAAGGGGAAACTGTTTTCCCCTTTTACAGGCGGCACGAGGCTCGATCCTCTGCTTCATGCGGCTTCAGGGAACTTTATGAGCGGTGACATGAACCTTTATTTCAGGCTGGGAGCGGTATGTATTCCCCTTCTTTTCATCACAGGGTTGTACTGCATCCTGGTGACGCACAACCTTATCAGGACTCTGATCGGCCTCGAGATACTTACCAAGGCGGTGACGCTGCTGATCATCATGGCGGGCTACGCCACGCACCGCATGGCGATAGCCCAGTCGATGGTCATCACGCTTATCGTCATAGAAGTGGTGGTCATGGTGGCTGCCGCGGGTATCATCCTGAATGTCAGCCGCCAGTTCGATTCTCTCGACCCGCGCAATTTAAGGAACCTGAAAGGATAATACCGTGAGCAAATGGCTGATCGTCCCACCTGTGACGTTTCTCATTCTTGTCCTGGCAGGCATGGCAGTTTCGATAGTGTCCTCGCGGCTGGCCGCGAAAAGCTCCGGCCCTTCAGCGGGCAAACTTAAGTCCTACGGCTGCGGTGAAGATGTCGACTGTCCGCGCGTTCAGCCGGATTTTAGTCAGTTTTTTCCCTTTGCCTTTTTCTTTACCATCATGCACGTGGTCGCGCTGATCATCACCACGGCTCCGGCCCAGACGATCCGTACCTCGGGCATAGCCGCTCTGTACGTCATCAGCGCCGTCATGGGATTGCTCATTCTTTTCCGGAAATAGTTTTTGCAGGTTTTGCCGGCATTTTTTTTCGCAAACTGTTTTTGCCATCATATTCTTCAAGAAAGGGTCTAAGGGGAAACGTGTTTCCCCTTTTACAAGCCGCATGAAGCACGTTTCACCGCTTCAGGCGGGTTGCAGGAGTTTTCAATGAAACTGATGGAAAAAGTCGTTACCTGGGCGCGGACAAAATCCCCGTGGGTCATTCATTTCAATTCAGGCGCCTGCAACGGATGTGACATAGAGATCGTCGCGGCGCTGACGCCGCGCTACGACATTGAACGCTTCGGCGCCCAGTTGAAAGGCACCCCGCGGCACGCCGACGTTCTGCTCTGTTCCGGGCCCGTGACCAGGCAGATACAGGACCGTCTGAAACGAATTTACGAACAGATGCCTGAACCTAAGTTCGTGATCGCCGTTGGCACCTGTGCCTGTTCCGGCGGCGTGTTCGGCGGATGCTACAGCATACGCGGCGGAGTTGACTCCGTTATTCCCGTGTCGGCCTACGTCCCTGGATGCCCGGCGAGCCCTGAAGCCATTATCGACGGGGTCGTGAAACTGCTTGGCAGCCTTGAACAGAAGGAAGCGGTAAACGAATAAAGGCATTGCAGGGCGATGTTTCGCTGTTCACTCTTTTGAATCGCCGTTCAATTTGAAATTTGCGATTTGAGATTTTAAATTTTTATGGAGTTTCCTATGACCACTGAAGAAACCATACAGAACAACCTGATAAAAGCTTTTCCGTTCCTCGAAGGCAAAATAACGATACAACGGGCGCGCCGCATGACCCTTGAAGTGGACCAGGCGCATTTCCGTGAAGTGTTCACGCACGCGATACGGAAAGAAGGATTCATTATCCTCTGCACCATTACGGGGCTTGACGAAGGCGATACGATCGGGGCTATATACCATCTGGCCCGAGAGAACGGCGTCATACTTAACTTCAAAACGTCGGCTCCCAAAGCAAACCCCGTCTTTGAAACCGTTACCGGAGATTTCCCGGCCGCCACGCTGTACGAACGGGAACTGGAAGACCTGCTGGGCGTCAAAGTGAAGGGGCTTCCTGAAGGCAGGCGCTACCCGCTGCCGGACGACTGGCCCGCGGGCCAGTATCCCCTCCGCAAGGACTGGAAGGCGGATCTCCCGGGCCTCCCGGAAAGAGAGGGCAAACATCATGGGTAAAGTTACCGTCCCTATAGGGCCGCAGCATCCCGCGCTGAAGGAACCGGAAAGCTTCAGCATTACGCTCGACGGTGAAAAGATCGTCGCGATGACCATGAAACTCGGCTACAACCATCGCGGCATCGAAAAAGCCTGCGAAGAGAGGTCGTTCATTCAGGATATATACCTCATCGAACGCATCTGCGGCATCTGTTCGCACACGCATTCCACCTGTTTCATCCAGGCGGTCGAAGAGATCGCCGGCCTCCAGGTACCCAAACGCGCCCTCGCGTTACGCTCGATCGTTGGGGAGCTCGAACGCATCCACAGCCATCTGCTCTGGCTTGGTGTCGCGGGCCACGAAGTGGGGTTTGACACGCTGCTCATGTATTCCTGGCGCGACCGGGAAGTGGTCATGGACCTGCTTGCGATGCTTACAGGAAACCGCGTCAATTACGGCATGAATACCCTGGGCGGTGTCCGCAGGGACATCTCTCCCGAACAGTCTCAGGAAATCCTGAAAGGCATTGATATCCTTGAAGAACGGACGAAATACTACATCAAGGTCGCCACAGAAGAAGCAACTTTGATACAGCGCCTCTCCGTTGTCGGCACGCTTTCACACGACGACGCGGTGAAGATGGGAGCTGTCGGCCCCACAGCCCGCGCTTCTAACGTTGACCGCGACACGCGCCGGGACGATCCCTACGCTGCTTACGGTGACGTTTCCTTCAAAGTGGTGACCGACACGCACAACGACGTGTACGGAAGGACGCTGGTGCGTGTTGGAGAGCTGATGGAATCGTACTCAATCATTCGCCAGCTTCTGAAAAGCCTTCCCGAGGGCCCTGTATCGGTCAAAGCCCCGCGTAAGATCCCCGCAGGGGAAGCTACCAGCCGCTACGAAGCTCCGCGGGGAGAAGACATCCACTACGTAAGATCGAACGGCACGGAAAAACCGGAGCGCGTCAAGGTCCGCGCCCCTACGCTGGCGAACCTCCACTCCGTGGCCAAAATGCTCGAGAACGGATATCTCGCCGACGTGCCCATCGTTATCGCGGCGATCGACCCCTGCTTCAGCTGCACCGACCGCATGCTGGTCAAACTGAACGAAGCGGGAGAAAAGAAGTCCAGCATGATCGACTGGAAAACGCTGCGCGCCTACGGCATCGACTGGTATAAGCAGAACAAGGGCATTGATATGACGACAATTAAAAGTGTAAAATGAAAAACGCAATTTGAACGGCTTAACGACGACGTAATTTTTTTCATGTTTTACATTTTACACTTCGCATTTTAAATTTTATTCCAAGGATTTCTCATGTTACGTTCTCTGTTCAGTATTCTTGTGTTCCCCGGCTTTATCTTCCTGAGCGCCTTCGGCCTCATCGCGGAATTCATCGACCGCAAGCTTTACGCGCGGTTCCAGAACCGCATGGGCCCGCCCTGGTTCCAGCCGCTGGCGGATTTCATAAAGCTTCTTGCCAAGGAAGACATAGTACCGGAGGAAGCGGAACCGGGAATGTTCAAGACGCTCCCTCTGGTCGCCGTGGCGGCGGTGGTATGCGCGTTCCTCTACATTCCCCTCTGGCAGCATACGGGGCTTCTTTCTTTCGAAGGCGACGTCATCGTCGTCATTTATCTGCTGACCATCCCGACGGTCACGTTCTTCCTCGCGGGCTGGCATTCAACGTCGCTCTACTCCTTTATCGGCGCGGTGCGCACGCTGACACAGCTTTTCGCCTACGAGGTTCCACTTTTCCTCGGCGTCCTTGCCCCCGCGCTCCTTGCCGACAGCTGGTCGTTCCAGGGCATTATCCGTTTCTATCAGCTGCACCCGTGGTACTGGCTTTTCAACCTGCCCGGGTTCGCGGTATCCATTGTGGCGGTCCAAGGCAAACTTGAAAAAGTTCCCTTTGACACCCCGGAAGCGGAAACCGAGATCGTCGGCGGCACATTCACCGAATACAGCGGCCGTCTGCTCGCCCTGTTTCGTATGGCCATCGACATGGAACTGATCGTTGTCGCATCGCTTCTGGCAGCCGTATTCCTTCCGTTCGGATTCACCCTTTCGCCGGCCGTAGGATTCGCCTTCTTTATCGTAAAAGTCCTTGCCATCATATTTATATCGTCCCTGGCGCGCTCTTTGTTCGCACGCCTCAGGATCGAACAGATGATGGAATTCTGCTGGAAATACCTTGCCCCCGCGGCATTGATCCAGATACTGTTTAATCTTATACTGAAAGGGGTCGTACTGCCATGATAAAACCGGGAAAGATGCTGCGTGAGGTCATATGCGCGGTTTTCAAGAAACCGGCCACGGGAAACTACCGCTTTGTCAAAGTGGTAAGGCTGGACAAGTTCAGAGGTATGCTGAAATTCTCCCCGGAGAAATGGATCGGCTGCAAAATATGCATGAAAGACTGCCCCGCCAACGCGATCGTCATCAACAAGGTGGGCGACAAGCAGTTTGAATGCGAAATCAGGCTCGACCGGTGTATCTATTGCGCCCAGTGCGTGGATTCCTGCCCGAAGAAGGCGCTCGAAGCCACGAAAGAATTTGAACTGGCTCAACTGGACCCGGGAAAGCTGAAGGTGAAATATGCCGGAACTCGACCTGATAGCACTCCTGAAAAAAAACATTGACGGCGCCGAACGCGTCGCCGTACTCGGAGTCGGATCGGAACTGCGCGCGGACGATATCGCGGGCATGACCGTCGCCGCGCTGCTGGACGAACATGTAAAAAAAGACAGCCTCGACGGCCGTCTTAAAATATTTTTCGGCGCGACCGCGCCGGAAAACCTTACCGGCGAGATCAAACGCTACGCTCCCACCCATCTCATCATCGTCGATGCCGCCGATACCGGCGCCGAACCCGGCACCATCGATTACATCAAACCCGAAGAAGTCGCCGGCATCTCATTTTCCACCCACATGATGCCCATAAAAATACTGGTCGATTACCTCAACCAGTCATTCCCCTGCCAGGTCACCATCATCGGCATCCAGCCCAAAGTCCTCGCCTTCGGCAAATCCCCCTCCCCCGAAGTCCAATCCTCCGCCTCCCAGGTAGCCGCCTCCATTGTAGAAGTCATGACCGCCA
>CAZNYG010000036.1:0-22232 GCA_964577205.1 uncultured Elusimicrobiales bacterium
CACTAACTGTCCAACAGGCTGTTGGACAATCGCATCCAATACCAATTGGGCAACAGGCTGTTGCCTAATGCAGCCAACAGCCCGTTGGCTAATTTGATCTATTGATATTTGGGTGTAAGTTTGTTTCGTAATTTTCCGGCTTGACATTATACCATCCTTCTTCTACGCATCTTTACCCTGCCGAAGCTTTTTCAGCCCGGTCATGGGATTTGTAGTCAACGATTTTATTTGTGTAATTGCTATTGTATTAAGCTGTTGAAGCCGGTCGCTTTGCGCTAATCCTTGATGTATAAGAACGGCATTAATGCTTTCGAGATTTGATAATACCACGAGTTGCTCAAGTGTTGCGTAATCACGTATATTGCCCTCCAAACCAGGATTGGCATCTCTCCACTGGCTGGCAGTCAGGCCGAACATGGCCACATTGAGAATATCCGCCTCGTTTGCATAAACAATATTTATCTGGTGTTTTGTGAGCACAGGCGGTATCAGTTTTTCTTTTATGGCATCGGTATGTATGCGGTAATTTACTTTTGCTAAAGTGCGCTGAAAATTCCATTCAAGTTTTAACCGGCTGTTTTCATCTTTTTTAAGCCTTTGGAACTCAACAAGAAGATATAGTTTAAATTCCGCGCTTACCCATGAGGCAAATTCAAAAGCAATATCACGGTGCGCAAATGTGCCTCCATTATTGCCGGGTTTAGAAATAATGCCGATGGCGTTTGTTGCCTCAATCCATTTTGACGGAGAAAGCACAAAGGAATTGCTTCCTGCCTGATACATAAAGGAGTCGAATTCGACCCCTTTAAAGCCCGTGTTATGCAGCTTTTCCCACAAACCCAGGAACTCAATAGTATTTTTCGACCTCATCCAGTTTTTCACAATGTCTTTAGGTTCAGCAGGGTTTTTGTGGCGTGCAATATCTGTTATTGAAATGTAATCTTCGTCCTTTCGGGAAAACACTGCTATTTCACTGCCCTTGACGGTTATGATCGTTTTTTTCATAATTCCTTCCCTCTGCAAGCTTTCCCTGAATCCCCTGTGCTATGTATAACGGATTATATCGCACTAAAACCCGTAAAACTCTTTATTCAATTTCTTATCTTCCGAGGATGCTTTATAGGTTGTATCGTCAATTTCACTGTAGTTTACATAGAGATGATTCTTGTCCAAACACTCCAGAAGCACCTGTTTTTGTTCTTTAAGCGGCAATTCCGCAAAATCTTTTGAATCAAATTGACTCACATCAACCTCATACCTGAAAAATGCTTCCTTGTTCATTTTTTCGTATATGCTCAGCAATGCCTTTGTGGTTTCTGCTTTTTTGATATCAGACACGAAGGATTCGTTATGTTCCTTGAGCTCAAGATAAACAAAGGACCCACCGCCCTGCCAATTAACAGATTTTGAAATACCCGTATTATCTCCATTAACGACATTTTGAAGTCTTTTCAACGAATCATTTTCATCATAACTCAATTGTTCTACTCCGATGTACTGAATATTAAGTTTGTGTGCTACTGCGCATGTTGTCCCTGATCCCATAAAAAAATCAAGGACAATATCGCCATGTTTAACTCCTGCTATTTCAATAATTTGTTTGATTAGTTTTTCCGGCTTTTTCCCATTTTTTAGTCTAACTCCACCTTCGCGCGCGATCCCTGCCCAGGAAATATGATCCCAAAAATTAGTCAACAATTCAGTTACTTTTACCGCTCCGTCTATTTCTCTTAACTTGCTCGAATAAAATGCTAAAGCACCGCCGTTGATAATATATGAGAATGTTCCGTCCTGTTTTTCGTATGGGAAAATAGTATCTCTATCCTGTTTTGATTTTTCCTGCAATTGCTTCACCCTATCAGATGGTTTATGCAAATCCCGAATGCTAACAATCTCGTCAGGATGTGAGTAGGCAAAATCAGAGATTAGTTTTTTCAATACAATTTCTGCACTATCCCCGTATTTATCTTTCAATTCTTTTTCGTTTTTATACCCATTTTCCTTCAGCACTATATCCTTAAGAGGCGTAAGTTTCCAGTTTTGTATATTCTTATCCCTTTGTAGAAAAAGATTGTAGTTTTCGTGATATTCGGCCTCCACATAATTTTTTTGAAAATTAAAACTATTTTTGTTTTTAGTATAAAAAAGGATAAATTCTGAAACATCGATTGGCCCTGGATTAACTGCTTTAAATCCAGAAGCAGCAGATACTTTTGCAGTTATAATCTGCACTTTATTCTCAACTCCAAATACCTCATCCATTAAAATATTCAAATACGCAATTTCATGATGATCAATTTGCACGAAAATAGCCCCATCGTCTCTTAGCAATGCTTTTGCAATTTGAAGCCTACTTTTCATGAAAGTTAGCCACGTTGAATGATTGAAACTGTCATTATATCCAAAAGCATCACCACCAATATTATACGGCGGATCAATGTATATCAGCTTCACCTTGCCGCGGAACTTCTTCTTCAGCGAATGAAGGGCAAGCAAATTGTTGCCTTTTACTATCAGGTTGTCGGAATCGGTGAAATGGTCGAGTTTGTGTTCGCCTTTTGCGTCGATGCGTTTGAAATTTGCGAGAACCTTTTCCTCAAACAGACGATCTATCTCATCAGGTGCAAGCACCTCGTTATAGAATATCTCATCTCGTTTCTGGTCTTCCTTGTCCTGGCCGCCTTCAAGCACACAGTCCTTATACGGCCATACAAGCACAACCTCTTCCCTTTCCTTAAGATATTCGCCGCCGGACATTAATCCGATACGATTCTTGAAGCTGGTAAACGAATCCGGCAGAAACTGCTTGTTGTTCACAAAACCGATAAATTTATCCTTGTCGAACACCAGTAGTTTGTCCTTCTTTGTTTCCGCCTCTGTGAAGAATGTTTGTTTTATTTTCTTGTCAGACAGCAGACAGGCAAGAATCTCCCGGTCGAGCTTCAAAGCAAGTTCAGTCAATTTGTTTTTAAGGAGTTTACCATCTGCGAAGATTCGCTTATCGCCTTTCAGCGCTTTAATGACATTATCCATCAAATTCTGCATTGATCCGCCTCCAGAATTATTCCTGCACGTTGAATCTACTTTTGACAAATTCTTCCAGATCAGAAGGCCGTATTTTCCACTGGCCGATCTTGACAGCTTTTATCTGCTTCATTCGTATTAAATCACGGACCCATTCTTCGCTGAATCCTAGTTTTTTTGCTACTTGAGGAACGGTAAAATACTTGCTTAAATCTTCCATAGGGAGACCTCGACATGCAAAGCTGCATAAGATTGCAAATAACTGCATCGCTCCCTATTTTATTCCTTTCTACAGGCAAAGTCAAAGATATTTCCTTAAAATATTCACAACTTCCTCCAGCCAACAACTCCGAAAAAGAAAAAGACCCTACCGAAACCGGCAAGGCCTGTATACAAGGTTTATCTGAGTGTCAATTAATAAAAAAAGTGAACGGATTAATGTCTTTGAGAGTAGAGAGTTGAAAGTTGACCGTTCGGAGAAAGGTGTTTCTCCTCACTTCGTATTTTTTTCGCTTCTGCGAAAAAAATACGGAGAGGGTGGGATTCCTCCTCCCCCGCGGCTTCGCCGCTCCTCCGTCGCCCGCCGCCCTCGCTGACGTCCCTTCGGGACTTTTCTGCCGCAGGGCAGCGCTTCGGGTCGGCTTCGAATCCCTTCTTTATGATAAAAAACGGAGAGGGTGGGATTCGAACCCACGGTAAGGTCTCCCCTACACAGTCTTTCCAGGACTGCGCCTTAAACCAACTCGGCCACCTCTCCGCGATTTGCTCTGCAAATGCGGTCTACTATCTACTTTCTCGTTGTTGTCTTTGCCTTTTGCAGAATTAAAGATAGATTGTTTAACAACTGCCATCCAGAAACGATATTTTACCTAATTGGAGGGGGGTTTGCAAATTGTGCTTTCAATTAATGTATAATCAAAGGCATGCGGGAGACAGAAAAATCTCTTACTCCAAGAGAGCGGAAAAGGACTTTCCGGCTGTTGCTGGCAGGGCAATCGCTGAGCGCGTTCGGGGATAACGCGGTATACGCGGTGATCGTCGGGATACTGCTTCAGGCGGCCGCCAAAGGGGAGATGACGCTCTCCGGGTTCGGGGTCGCCTCGGCGGTCTATGCCAACTGCCTGTTCCTTCCTTATGTGGCCCTCGCGCCGGTTCTGGGATGGCTCTCGGACCGGTTCAAAAAGAAAACCATTCTCGTTTCCGCTAATCTCATCAAAGCCTGCGGCTGCATCATTGCCTTTGCCGGGCTGGCGGGAATTACGCCGTTCCTAATGGTATCCTATCTCGTCATCGGTATCGGCGCGGCGGTCTATTCCCCCTCCAAATACGGCATTATCCCTGAATTGAAAGACCAGGAGGAACTTGTGCGGGCCAATGCCGCCATGGAAATGACGACCATCGTGGCGATACTGGCCGGGATCGTCGCAGGAGGAGTACTGATCGACCGGCTCGGCCCCACAGTCAGTTTCATGATACTTACCGGCATCTACGCGGCGGCGACGCTGTTCAACTGCGCGATGAGCGATACCGGCATATTCAACAGGGATGAAAAGCTCTCCGCTTCAATGAGGGACTTCAACTGTTCGCTCCGCACGAGCTTCAACGACAAGGCGCTGTTCACCGCGGTATTCGGCACATCCATATTCTGGGGAGCGGCGTCGTTCGTCAAGCTGAACCTTCAGACATGGGGACAGCAGGCCGTCGGGCTTACTTCAGCCACGGATATTTCGCTGCTCGCGCTGTGGCTGAGCATCGGCATCATACTGGGGAGTTTCGCGGCGGGAAGGGTCTACAAGACCGGGGAGATCCGTCAAAGCTGGCTGACCGGTTTTCTGATGGGGGCGGCGATCCTGGCCATGATAGCAGAATACTCCGCTTACGGACTGCTGGCCGCGGAGTTGATACTTATCGGCACGCTGGGCGGATTGTTCGTCATTCCCCTGAACACGGTGATACAGGCCCGCGCGACTCACCGGACCATGGGGAAAATGATCGCCGTGCAGAACCTGTTCGAGAACGGCGCCATGCTGGCCAGCTGCGGCCTGTTCTGGATGCTGAACTCACTGGCCATGCCGCCGGCCATGACGTTCGCTCTGATCGGCGCGCTGGTCTGCGCGCTCAATCTCTTCCTCCTGCGGCCGGCCCTTATAAATTCCCGCCCGGCAGGTTCGGGGAACGGACCTTTACCCCCTCTTTATCCCCCGAAATAATGACATCTATCCTGTCCGCCTCGAAAAGCTGGAACGATACCAGAGGCGGATACAGGTACCCGAGGGTATCGAGTACCGACCGGTCGCCCGCGACCCGCAGCTGGCAGGAGAACGCCTTTCCCTGACCGACGATGCCGCTGACGACTCCCTGTATCTCGACGGTGCCTTTCCCAGCCTCAATGCTCGCTTCCTTGAACTCAACGGTGCCTTCCTCCTCGTTGATCTCCAGGTTCCCCTCGAACCGGATCCGCTGCTTCTTGTGGAGATATTCGAACGCCAGCAGCGCTTCGAACGGGACACCCGGCGTGATGTTCGAGGCTTCAAAACGCAGATTCTGTATGATGGAACTCAGCAGCGGCTGACGGCGGTCGTCGTAAATGACCTTGCCGCCGAAAAGCTCTGCCCGTTCTATGGCCCATGAAGCGGGACGGGCTGCCTGCCCCGCGCCGTCCTGCCGCGGCGCGCTCAACCCTCCGCCGAACGAAACAGCGAAATTGAACGAGTTGTCGGGATACCGTACCAGATGCAGTTCCGGACCCGCGATAAGCGCCTGCCTGATGACAAGCCGGCGCCGGAACAGCGGCAGAAGACGCGCCCGGACTGTGATCTCGCCCGCCGAGAAAAGGCTCCCCGCGCTGAAGTCAGGCAGCTCGGAGACCATGAAACCAAAGACCCGTACCGATCCCGGGCCGATCAAAATCCGTTTTACCGAAGATTCCCGCATCAGGCTGTTGCGGATACCGTCCGTCACGAGGCGTTTGAGCCTTTCCTCGGGGAATTTAACCTTCAGCACGACAAGCGCGGCGGCGACAGCCAGGACGAACAGCAGCGCGAGGATCAACGCTATCCTGAAGATCTTTTTCATGGCCTTACTGTTCCTTTTTCTCGATAATGATCTCGACACGGCGGTTCTGCGCCCTGCCTTCCTGCGTATCGTTACCGGCTACGGGTTTTTCCGGTCCGTATCCCCGGGGATCAAGGCGCGCCGGCGAAACGCCGTGTTTTACCAGGTAGCTGTAGACCGCCCACGCGCGGGCGCTGGATATTTCTATATTCTTTTCCTTCCCGCCCGAGCTGTCCGAATACCCTTCGATGCGCACGTTGTTCTCGGGATAAGCTTCCAGCAGCTTCACCACCTCGTCGAGCGGCTTGATCGATCCCTTTTTGATGTCGGCCCTGCCCGCGTCGAACAGTACCTGGCTGGAAAGGGTTACCACAAGGCCGCGGGATTCTTCACGCACTTCGATCTCCCGGGTTATTTCATGCACCACTTCCCTCACGATCGTTCTTTCCGGCAGTAAAACCGTCAGCGGCCGGACGATACGCGAACGGTTCCCCGCGCGGTCAAACGCTTCGAGTACAGCTTCGTACTCGCCGCCGGGCACCACTTCGCCGTAAAAATCGTCCCTGCCGTCCCAGGCCAGCGTGGCCGCGGCCGCCGTGGAGGTAAATACCTTGAACGGTTTCGCGCCAGCGTTTTTGGCGCCAAAAACGCTCAGTTGCCAGCGGTCGACCCCGTTCAGGTCGGATATGGCGACATACATCGTAGCGCCGTCCGGCAGTCCGCCGGCGACAGGAGAGAACCAGGTTGTCGAAGGCAAAAGCGACGCGTCGGGCGGCGTCACGTCCACGATGAGTTCGGCGGGGGCCGAGCGGGCCATCTTGTGGATATCGCCTTCGGCTGTTATATGGCAGGAATACCGGCCTTCGGGCAGCATTTCCCCGGAAGCGGCCTGCCCGTTCCAGGAAACCACTTTGGGAATGACATTCCGGTCCGTGTATTCATAGACGGGCTTCTGCGCGATGTCGGTAACGACCAGTTCCCATTTTTTTACGTCCCGGATGTCAGGGACCGACGGAAAAAAGAAAACGCTGTCTTTCGCGCCGTCGTTGTTCGGCGAGAACAGCGGAGGATCCGCCTTCACCGCCGCGGGGACCACCCGCCAGCGTATCTTCCAGCCGAAGACCCGCCAGGTAAGGGAAAGAAAGTGCGTCTCGCCAAGCAGGGTGAACGGCTGGTAGGCGTAATCAAGGGCCATGCTTTCCACGCGCAGGCCGAAACCGAACCGCCAGGGCGCCAGCGATCCGAGGCTTTCCCTCTGTCTCTCGTCTGTATAATGCTTGTATCCCGCACGGAGGCCGAGGACGTTCCCCGTCCACTGTTCGATGCCCGCGGCGTAATATGCGGGGCTTCCCGCGGCGCGTCCCGCCTCCAGCGCGAGAATGAAATCCGAGTAATAGGCCTGGACGCTGGATTTGAAGGCCATGCCCGCCCGCCATCCCGACGGAAGGGCGTCCCCGCCAAGGGAACCGAACAGGTTCTGGCCCGACACGCCGAGCGAGAATCCCTGATCCATCGTAGTATAGAGAAGGCCGGCGTCGCCGGTCATGGCGGAAAGGGTTGAATCGTCAATGACGCTCCGCAGCGCGCGGAGCGTCACGCCCGCTGCCAGGTTTTCGCGAACGCGGGCGGCATAAGCGAGGTTCGCGGCGAGGTCACCGTAGGAAAAATCGCCGCGGGTAACGCCGCCGGAAACGCGGGGTATCTCCGGGCCGCTGAAATACTGGATGCCGATGCCCGCGGCCCCTTCCGGCCGGGGATGGCAGTACCCGAGAAAATGATAGCGGAGGTCTCCCGGCCACAGGGATGTCGTAGCCTGGGCCTCCGGCGAGAACATGAATCCCAGCCCCGCCGGGTTATACAGCATGCCCGCGGTCTCGTCGGATGTCGCGGCAAAGGCGTCGGCAAGGCCGGCGGCCCTGGCGCTGCCGCCCATGCGCAGAAAATCCCCGGCGGAAGTCCCGTTGCCGGCGCGGACAACGCCCGGTGTCATCAGACAGAACAGCGCCGCGGTAAGGAAGGAAAAGAGTTTCATGTCGTTGTTAATCAGAAGCGGTCTTACGCACGTTTGCTATTTTGCGCAGCTGATACCATTTCATTTCACGACAGCGATCTTTTTGACGATGCCGCGGGTATAACCGTCTTTTTCCTGCAGGCTGACGAGATAAATGCCGCGGGCAACGATTTCACCGTCCCTGTTCCTGCCGTCCCAAGTCGCATGGTAGGGCGTGTTCCGGGACGCCTCCTGAACGGGGAACTCGCGCACAAGAGTACCGACGGCGGTAAAGACCCGGACGCAGAGCTGACGATCGGCATCCCTGGCGGAAAAGCGGAATGTAACGGCCTGTCCCCGGGAAGGAGCGAAGGGATTATTGTCGACGATCACAAGTTCCATCTTGTCATCGGCGGACGCGGCAAACGCGCGCACGCCTCCCCCGAAAGGCAGCGTGAGAAAGGAAAATGCAAGGAAAATACAGGCACGCTTTTTCATTATTTTTTCTAAATAAAAACGTGAAAATATTATAATACTATTCAGATGAAAATGCAACACATGTTAAGGCAGGGCGGGCCACTTGACAAAGAGGCAGTTATGTGCTATAAATGGGGTGTAGAGCGGATAGTGTCATTTTCCATAGCCTGGGACAACGGTGTCCTCAAAAAGCATAATCGTGTGCTTTCGAGGACTTTTTTTTCGGCTCTCCGCCAGCGCCGGCGGATGAACAGAGGACCAGGCCTTCATCAAATACAGTTTTTAGCGTAGAACAAGGACAATGGCGTCCTCACAAGCATAGCGATGTGCTTTGAGGACGCTTTTTATTTCCCCGCCAGCGCCGGCGGCTTAATAGAATAAAAGGACAACGGTGTCCCCGAAAGCAGCGCCATACGCTTCAAGGATGCCGTTTTTTATGAAAAAGGAGATCACGGTGAAAAATAAAACGAAGAAGAATGATGTTTCTGTGGTTGAGAACATGTTCGGAGAGAACGTTTTCAATCTGAAAACGATGAAAAAATACCTTTCCCCCAAAACCTTCTCGGCCCTTTCGGCGACTATCCGCCGCCGGGAGCCGATCGAACCCGGCATAGCCGACGAAGTCGCCGGCGCGATGCTGAAATGGGCCATGGCGAAGGGCGCGACGCATTTCACCCACTGGTTCCAGCCGCTGACGGGCGGGACGGCGGAAAAACACGATTCCTTCATCACGCCGGACGGTGAAGGCGGCGTTGTAATGAAGTTCTCGGGCAAGGAACTGGTACAGGGAGAACCGGACGCGTCCAGCTTCCCTTCCGGCGGCCTGCGCGCCACGTTCGAAGCGCGAGGATACACCGTCTGGGATCCGACCAGCGCCGCGTTCATCAAGGAAGCGGACGACACCTCGGTGCTCTGCATCCCTACCGCATTTTATTCCTATCACGGAGAAGCGCTGGACAAGAAAACGCCGCTGCTGCGTTCCATCGACGCCCTTTCCGCGCAGATCGAGCGGATGGCCGCTCTGTTCAAAGTGAGATCGAAGGGGATCCGTCCGTATTCGACGCTGGGTATCGAACAGGAATACTTCCTGGTCGACAAGGACTACTACTCGCGGCGCATCGACCTGGTTCAGACCGGGCGCACGCTGTTCGGCCGCCGGCCGTCGAAACACCAGCAGATGGAAGATCATTATTTCGGCGCGATAAGGAACCGGGTACTGTCGTTCATGGAGGACCTTGACACCGAACTGTGGAGGCTCGGCATACCTTCCAAGACCCGGCACAACGAGGTAGCTCCCGCGCAGTTCGAGATCGCTCCCGTGTTCGAGGAACTGAACCTCGCGGTCGATCACAACATGATGGTCATGGAAACGCTGCGCCAGGTCGCCGACAAGCACGGGTTCGTGTGCCTTCTGCACGAAAAGCCGTTCGCCGGCATCAACGGTTCCGGCAAACACAACAACTGGTCGGTCGTCGGCCCCGACGGCAAGAACTGGCTGAACCCCGGCGACAACCCGCACGAGAACGCGGTATTCATCACGATGGTATGCGCGCTGATGAAAGCTATCGACACGAATGCGGGGATCCTGCGCGCCGCGGTAGCGACCGCCGGCAACGACCACCGACTGGGCGCCAACGAGGCCCCTCCGGCCATCATATCGATATTCCTTGGAGAGCAGCTGGCCGACATAATCGAACAGCTGGAAAAAGGTCCGGCTACCAGATGCAAGCAGAGGGGCGTTCTGGAAGTCGGAGTTTCATCACTGCCCCGGCTGGCAAAAGACGTTACGGACCGCAACCGCACCTCGCCGTTCGCTTTTACAGGGAACAAATTCGAATTCCGCGCCGTGGGTTCAAATCAGAACTGCGCCGGGCCCAATGTCATGCTGAACACCATTGTGGCCGACGCTGTCGAAGCGATATGCAACGATATTGAAACGGGCATGGGATCCGGCAGGAGCTTCAACGCGGCGCTGCAGTCCGTTCTTCAGCAGATCGTCAAAAAACATAAGAGAATACTCTTCAACGGCGACAACTACACGAAAGAGTGGCACAAAGAGGCGGAGAAACGCGGCCTGCCCAACCTGAAGAAAACGCCGGAAGCCCTCAGGGAGACTGTAAGGGAGCCGGCGATAGAACTGCTGGAAAGGCAGAGGGTCATGGACCGGGCGGAGATCATGTCCCGCTACGAGATATATAAGGAGCAGTACGAAAAGATAATCACGTTCGAAACGGGAGTGGCGCTCAGCATGGCGAAGACGATGCTCATCCCCGCATCTATACGTTACCAGGAAGACCTCGCTTCGACAGTGACGAAACTGAAAGGCGCGGGCTGCCCGGCAGGGACTACGGGTGAGATACTCCAGCAGGTCTCCATGCTGATCGACGAAGCCTGCGGCCGCGTGAAACAGCTCGAAGCCGCGGAAAAAGGCCATTCGTACGAAGAGATGCTCAGCGGCATGGCCGGACTGCGCGCCGCCATCGACAGGCTCGAAGGGATCGTACCCCGCGATATGTGGCCAATTCCCACCTACGCGGAACTGCTGTTCATTCATTGATCCTGGAAGGCGAAGACGGTGAATACGTACAGTTCCGTTTCCGGGTCGCGCCAGGCGTCCGGTTCGAGGCCGGCTTTCTGGCGGCACAGTTCGAAAAGAAAATCCTCTTTCTTGCTGAAATGTTCCCACACCTGAGGAAGAAAAAGTCCGCTTCTTCCGTTGCGGCGCGCGACTACCCCGTGAACATTCTGCCGGATCTCATCGGAGTTCTTCACCCGGGCGAGGGGGGAAAGCACGGAGATTTCTATCCTGATATCGTTCAGTTCTTTTTCGGTCACAGGAGGGAAACGATAGTCTTCCGCAGCGGCGGCGACGGCCATGCGCGTAACGGCTTCGGCCATCGGCCAGAGAGGTTCCGTCGTTCCGATACATCCCCGCAATTTCCCGTCCCTGGTCAGCGTGACGAAGACCGCGGACGGTGTTTTTATTTCGGGATCATTGGAATGGAAGGCGGGCAGTTTTTCACCCGAGGTCTTGCTGGCTATAGCCTGACGGGCAAGCTGGAGCAGGATCAACTGGTTGCTGTCTTTTATGCTGAACGATTGTACTGGCATTGAAGCCTCCCTCGTTCGATTTGCATTTTGAAATTTCCGATTTGAAATACCGTCCCCGGGCCACTTCAGGCTTTCTGTATCTCCCACGATCCGGGGCCGAGTATCTTCTCGACGTCCCTGCAGAATTTTTCGTTGTAGCGAACCGCGTATTCCGTCTCTATCTCGTATTCGCCGTGGCCCGGCATCGTGACATCCAGGACCACGGGCGATTTGCCCGGATGCTCGTTCAGGATATGCCTGAGCTTGTCCAGCAGGCCGCTTTCAAGGCCCGCCGAAGATAACTTCAGGCGGATCGCGCTGATATAAGGCGTCAGGCGCTGCCGAGCTTCATCCATTGTCATCATCTCTTCCACCAGCAGTTCGCTGCCGCCGTCCCGGCCGGAAAGTTTTCCTTTGACCACCACGAGAGTGTTGGGCTCGATGTAGCGGGCAAGCCCGTTCTTGTAGGCTTTGGGGAAAACGACGGCTTCGATCTCGCCGTTAAGGTCTTCCAGCTTGAACCGCGCGTACTGTTCTTTCTTTTCTCTGGTGATGAGTTTCCTGGCGCTGGCTATCATTCCGGCGAGCCGTATGAGGGGAGCGGCACGCGTGTCGACCGACGGCTGGGGAAGCTTGTCGAGGCCGTACTGCGAATAGGCTGTCAGATCGTGCTGGTGCTGTGCCAGCGGGTGGCCCGACAGATAAAAGCCGAGGACTTCTTTTTCCTGCGCAAGCGTGTCGTGTTCGGTCCATGGTTCGGTTTTGACGTCCGGACCGTTGGGCCGGGAAACTATCTCCGCAGTATCGAAAAGCGATCCCTGGCCGATGGACTCGTCCTGTTTCCGGGCGCCCGCCCACTGGAGCGAGGTGTCCAGTTTCGCCATCAGTTCGGCGCGGGTATAAGCACGGCTTTCGCCGAAACAGTCGCAGGCGCCCGCCTTGATAAGTGATTCCAGGACCTTGCGGTTGGACGCGCGCGGGTCGATCTTCCCGACGAACTCTTCCCACGTGTTGAACGGGGTTCCGCCCTCGCGCGCCGCCGCGATATCTTCCGCGGCTCCATCGCCGACGTTCCTGATCGCGGTCAGGCCGAACCGGATACCGCCATTCTCCATGGCGAACCTGGGCCGGGATGTACGGATGTCCGGCGGCAGTATGGTGAATCCCATGTCTTCCGCCTCGTGTATATAGGAAACCAGCTTACTTTCCTCGTCGTCTTTTCCCGTCACGCCGTGCCCGATCTCCGAGTTTATCAGCGCGGTCATGTACTGCAGGGGGTAGTTGGCCTTCAGGTACGCGGTCCGGTACGTGACCACGCCATACGCCCCGGCATGCGACTTGTTGAACCCGTAGCCGCCGAAGTGAACGATATTGTCGAAGACCTTTTCAGCGATCCTCTTTTCGATGCCCTTGATTTTCGCTCCTTCGATGAATTTACCGCGCTGTTTTTCTATCTCTTCCGGGATCTTTTTGCCCATCGCCTTGCGCAGGCCGTCGGCCTGGCCGGCAGTGAAGCCGCCCATGTCCATGGCGATGCGCATGACCTGTTCCTGATAAAGAATGACGCCGTACGTATCCTTCAGGATCGGCTCGAGGACCGGATGGTCGTATTTTACCTTTGTCTTTCCGTGTTTGCGGGCGACGAAATCGTCGATCATGCCGGAACCCATGGGGCCGGGCCGGTACAGAGCGATAAGGGCGATCAGGTCGTTTATGTTCGAGGTCCGGAGTTTCCGCAGCAGGTCCCTCATGCCCTTGGATTCGAGCTGGAACACGCCGAGCGTACGGGCTTCCCGCAGCAGGGTAAAGGCCGCCGGATCTTCCAGGGAAATGGCGTCGATATCGAATCCGGGAGCGGCGGTCTGATGGACGAGTTTGACCGTATCGTCGATGATCGTCAGGGTGCGCAGGCCCAGGAAGTCGACCTTGAGCAGGCCCAGCCTGGGAAGTATCACTCCGTCGTACTGGGTCGTGACGATATCGCGCGACCCTTTCGCCAGCGGCGAATATTTGGTGATCTCTTCCTTGGCGATGACCATGCCCGCCGCGTGCACGCCGGTATGGCGTTTGAGCCCTTCGAGTTTCATCGACGTGGCCAGCAGTTTGCCGATGTTCGGGTCGCTTTTCGCGAGGTGTTCCAGGTCCGGGTTCTCTTCCATGGCGCCGTGGATATTGGAGCCCATGGGGATCAGTTTCGCGATCCGGTCTCCTTCGGACGGAGGCATGCCCATCGCGCGGGCGACGTCGCGCACGACCAGGCGCGCCTGCATGGACCCGAAGGTGATGATCTGGGCGCAGTTCGAATGCCCGTACTTGTCGCGCACGTACTCGATGACCCGTTCGCGTCCGGTGTCCGCGAAATCGATGTCCAGGTCGGGCATCGACCGCCGTTCCGGATTAAGGAACCGTTCGAAAAGCAGCCCGTAATGAAGCGGGCAGATGTCGGTGATGCCCAGCGTGTAGGCGACCAGGGAACCCGCGCCAGAGCCGCGCCCGGGGCCTACCGGGATATTGTTCTGTTTTGAATAGTGGATGAAATCCCAGACGATAAGGAAGTAAGCCGGGAAACCCATGCGGTTGATGATGCTCAACTCGTGGGCGAGGCGCTTTTCGTGCACTTCGGTGATGCCGTTGCCGTAGCGCCGTTTCAGCCCTTCGCGGCAGAGTTTTTCCAGGTAGGTGTCCGCGGTCTCCCCTTCCGGCACCGGGTAGTGCGGCAGCAGCAGCTGGTCGAAATTGACGTCCAGATTGATCTTCTCGGCGATGGCCAGTGTGTTCTTCGTCGCTTCGGGCAGGTAGTCGAAGGCCCTGATCATCTCTTCGGGCGGCCGGTAATAAAAAAGGTCAGAGGAAAAACGCAGGCGGGACGGATCGTCCATCGTCTTGCCGGTGCCGATACAGAGAAGGACGTCGTGGTCGTACGCGTCCGCTTTTTTCAGGAAATGGCAGTCATTGGTGGCCACCAGCGGGATATTCAGTTTCTTTGAAAGCTCTATGAGCGGCGGGATGATACGTTTCTGTTCTTCGAGCCCATTGTCCATTATCTCAAGGTAGAAGTAATCGGCCCCGAACATGTCCCGGTATTCCACGGCGGCCTTTTCCGCTTCCGCGGGCTGCTGCTTGAGCAGTTTTGAGGCGACTTCTCCGGCGAGGCAGCCGGACAGGGCGATGATGCCTTCGTGGTACCTGCGGAGTATCTCCTTGTCGACCCGCGGTTTGTAGTAGAATCCTTCAAGGAAGCCGAGGCTTACCACCTGCATCAGATTCTGGTACCCCTGCAGGTCGCGGGCGAGCAATGTCAGATGGTAATAGTTCTCTCCGCTTCCCCTGGCGGCCGGCGTGCGGTCGAACCGCGAACCCGGCGCCACGTAAACCTCGCAGCCGATGATGGGTTTGATGCCTATGTCGCGGCAGGCCCAGAAGAATTCCATGGCGCCGTACATGTTGCCGTGGTCGGTAATGGCCAGGGCCGGCATCTTGAACTCTTTGGCGACCATCTGCAGGAGTTCAGCCGGTTTCCCCCGGTCGTCGACTATACGGCAGGCGCCGTCCAGCAGGGAGTACTCCGTATGGTTATGAAGATGGATGAATTCCGCGTGTGGCATAATGGTTTGAATATCCGGGCCTTTCCTTATCTCATCCGTTCAATGCTGTCGACGTCAAAGTTGGCGTTGCGAATATCGGGATCGCCGTAGCGGGTGTACACCGTCCGCGCTTCGATCAGGCTTTTCATGAAGGCGTCGAGCACCCGGGGATCAAAATGCTTTCCGCGCCCTTCCCGGAGGATGATGAGAGACTTGTCCCAGGAGAAAGGGGGCTTATAGGGGCGCGGCGAGGTCAGCGCGTCGAATACGTCGGCGAGCGCCACGATACGTCCGGAGATCGGTATTTTTTCAGCTTTTATGCCGTCGGGATATCCGGAGCCGTCCCATTTTTCATGGTGGGTAAGCGCCACGTCGTGCGCCATCGTTATGAGGGGGAATTTGCTCCCTTCAAGGATGGACGCGCCGATCAGCGTATGCGTTTTCATTATTTCGAACTCTTTCGGCGTCAGCTTGCCGGACTTCAGCAGCATGCGGTCGGGGATGCCGATCTTGCCCAGGTCGTGCATCAGTGCCGAGCGCTCGATAAGCTCCAGGAACTCGCCCTTGAAGCCCATGGTCTCGGCGATGATCCGGCTGTACTTGCCCACGCGGATGATATGTTTGCCGGTCTCGTCGTCCTTGTATTCGGCCGCCGCCAGCAGGCGGAACACCATCTCGCGGTTGAGATCGTCGCAGTTCTTCAGAATGTTCGGCAGGTCACCGGTAAAACGGACGTCCGTGGTTCCCGTGCCGACGCTGCCTTCGCTCCACCGCGCCACGTTGCGGACTTTCAGGAGCAGCTCGTCGGCGATGAGCGGGCGCGAGAGGAACTCGTCCGCGCCGCACTCAAGCCCCTGGACGATGTCTTCCTCTTCCCTCAGGCCCGTCAGGAGTATTACCGGGACCGAGCCGCGCGCCTTGATGCCCCGGGTCACTTCGAACCCGGACATTTCAGGCATGACCGCCGCGCACAGCACAAGGCCGGCCTGATTTTTCTCGAGGAAGGAGAGCGCGGCCGGTCCGTCGGTCGCTTCCATCACCTCGTACCCCTGAGGCGCCAGTATGGCTTTAAGCGCCTGGAGGTTCCTTTCGTCATTGTCCACCAGAAGGATTCTCATTCGATGCACCTGTGAACTGCGATCCCGCTTACTTGCCGGCCGCTTTTTTCCCGGACGTTTGTTTTACATTTTTCATTTTTGCTTTTTCATTGTTCATCTCGGCTTTTTTTGCGGCCAGCCTGCGGTCGCGTTCGGGATGCAGCGGCTCGGCGGGGATCACCGGGCTTTTTTCGATGACGTCCATTGCCGGTTTGCTTTTCAACGCGCCCCGCGTATAGACGCAGCGGGGATTCCAGAGAAGCCATTCCCCGATGCCGTTATCGTATGTTGCCTGTATCTGTTTGCGCACTTCTTCAGGCCCGTAACGGTGGCCCAGTGAGAAGTCCTGGAGGTACGGCCGGAGTTTCGCGGTGCCTCCCAGGCGTTTGGCCGCGCCTTCCATGCCCAGGAAAACTGTCCGGTACGGCGACTTGTTGGGATCGGGGATCCCGTATTCTCCCTTGTTGTAGTGGGAAGGGTAGACCATTGGACAGACATAATCGACCCATTCGGCCATATCGACTATGCGTTGTCCGATGCCCATATCATGGTTCACGGTAGTGGTCAATCCGAACACGTCTATCGAAATGTCGACGCCTTTCGGTTTCAGCCGCCGGTTAGCTTCCTTCAGGAAACCTACCAGCGCGGTGTTGGAGGCCGCGGAGGAGTGCTGCTGGCTGTAGCGGCAGTTCTTCGTATTCCCGTCCGAAGGGAAGCGGATGTAGTCGAACTGTATTTCGTCGAATCCCATGTCCGCCGCGTGTTCCGCGATGGTGAGATTGTAGTCCCATGCCGCCCTGTTGTAAGGGTCAAGCCACGCGATACCGCGCCGGTCTCTCCAGAGGCCTCCGTCCGCGCTTTTCACGGACCATTCCGGATGGCTGCGCGTTATCCTGTTGTCCTTGAAAACGACTATGCGGCCGATCGTATAGACGCCGCGGCTTTTCAGCGATTTGATATACTCGGGAAGATCGGGCATGGCGTTCTCGTAAGTTTTGTTTTCACGGCATACCGGAACGCCGGGAAGATATACTTCCCCCTCATATTCCTTCAAGTCGATGACCGCTGTGTTGAGTTCGGTATCGTTGAACAAAGTATCCAGGTTGCCGCGGATCTTTTTAGACCCGGTAACCCACGCGGTCATATGCACGCCGCGCACATATTTGGGTTTATTGCGGGCGGGGTTGACGGTTTGAACCGAAGCGTTCGCGGCAGGTTGCGCCGCGGCGTCCCTGTCATGTGAAGAAGACCAGGCCAGCCTGCCTCCCAGCCACGCGGCGCAGCCTATGGATACTGCGGCCATCGTCAAGTGGATAAATCCGGATCTTTTCATTTTCATAATGTTGTAGTGTGAACCTCATTTTTTGCCGGCATATTCCGTGCTGCCCGGTAAAAAATACTCTCCCGGGATACCGTTTTGCAGCAGGTCGCGGGAGAGATCTGTTACCAATATCTGGAGACGTCGGAGTCAATTATCCCAATTATTTTATATTAATGACGAGGCAATGTCAAATCTTCCCATGCTTTTGAGGATTATTTGTTTGACATTTGCCGCATAAAGATATAGAATCTAAAAGATATATCATCGACGATAAAGAGGTGTTTTTATGGCTTATCGCGGCCTTATTGAGCAGTATCGTTCATACCTTCCGGTTACCCCTTCCACCCCGGTTGTCACGCTTATGGAAGGCAATACGCCCCTTATTCCGGTACCTTCGCTGGCCCGCGCCATAGGGTTCCCGGGAGACCTGTATGTCAAATACGAAGGGTTGAATCCCACAGGTTCCTTCAAGGACCGGGGGATGACCATGGCGATATCGAAAGCCGTGGAGGACGGGAGCAAAGCGGTCATATGCGCTTCGACCGGCAATACATCGGCTTCCGCTGCCGCCTACGCTGCGAGGTGCGGGCTGGCCTGCGTGGTACTCATCCCTGAAGGGAAGATCGCCCTCGGCAAGCTTTCCCAGGCGGTCATGCACGGGGCGAATGTGCTGGCTGTCGACGGAAACTTTGACGTGGCCCTGACCCTCGTGAGGGAACTCAGCGCCGAGTATCCCTTGACGCTGGTCAATTCCGTCAACCCGTTCCGCATAGAAGGCCAGAAAACTGGTTCTTTCGAGATCTGTGACGCTCTCGGCAGAACGCCGGACTTCCATTTTCTGCCCGTCGGCAACGCGGGCAATATCACCGCTTACTGGAAAGGGTACCGGGAATACAATGAACGGTTCCCCGAAAAGTTCGCTCTGCCGAAGATGATGGGCTTCCAGGCGGCCGGTTCGGCGCCGATCGTTCTGGGACACCCCGTCGAGAAACCCGAAACGCTCGCGACTGCCATCCGTATCGGCAATCCCGCTTCCTGGAAGACCGCGGTCGCTGCTCGCGACGAGTCGGGCGGCATGATAGACGCGGTGACCGATGACGAGATCATCGAAGCGTACCGCCTGCTCGCGGCAAAAGAGGGCGTTTTCTGCGAGCCGGCGTCCGCCGCGTCGGTGGCCGGGGCCATTAAATGCGTCCGTCAGGGATATTTCGCCGGTGCCGACGGCAAACCCGTCGCCGTCTGCGTCCTTACCGGCCATGGATTGAAAGATCCGGACCGCGCGGTCGCCTGCGCGGAGAAACCACGTCAGGTGAAAGCCGACATCAAAGAGATCCTGAAAGCGATAGGCATGTAAAGACGGCCGGCGCCGCGGGGTACAAAGGAGAGGTCATGGACGAGATCAAAAAACCTGAAATTCAGATAGAGATCGATGACGCCACGGCGCAGGGGTCGTACGTGAATCTGGCGCTGATAAGCCATTCCGATAGCGAGTTCATCGTCGATTTCATCTTTCTGCAGCCGCAGGCGCCGAAGGCCAAGGTGCGCAGCCGGATCATCACCTCGCCGGGCCACGCGAAACGGTTCATGGCCGCCCTCAAGGAGAACATAGCCCGTTACGAGGCCCGTTTCGGCGAGATCAAGACCGACATCCCCCCGGAACAGGACAAGAAGATAGGGTTCTACAACTGAGGGAAAAACAATTGAAAGTGTAAAATGAAAAATGTAAAACTAGGGTCAAAAACAGACACACCGGTTCTTTTCATGATGTTGCCGTTTGTTTTTCATTTTACACTTTTCATTTTTCATTGCCGTTATTAAGGGTTGCCATGCGTACTGAACTTATTTGCGTCGGGACGGAACTGCTGGGCGGGAAAGCAAACACGGATTCAACGTATGTTTGTGAACGTTTGGCCCACCTGGGCCTTGAGCCGTTGTTCATTACGACGGTCGGGGACACGCTCTCATTAATGGAAGAGACGGTGGCTGCCGCGCTGAAGCGGAGCGTGCTGGTGATAGTCACCGGCGGGCTCGGCCCCACGTTCGACGATCTGACGCGGGAGTCAGTGGCTCATGTCACGGGCCGTTCTCTGAAGGTGGATCCGGAGGCCCTCTCGTTCATCAAGGCCTTTTTCGAGCGGCGGAACATAACGATGCCGCCGCACAACGAGCGGCAGGCACAGGTCATGGACGGCGCCCGGCTGATCGGGAACCGTCTTGGCACGGCGCCGGGACAGATCCTTGAGATCAGGAACGATGCGGGGGGGATCAGGAACATCGTCATTCTGCTTCCCGGCCCTCCCCGCGAACTGCAGACGATGCTCGATGGATCGGTACTGCCGTACCTGAAGCAGTTCGAGCGCGCGCTGCGCAAATCATTCGTATTGCACGTCTGCGGCCTTGGCGAATCCATGGTCGATGAAAAGATACGCCCGATCATCGAAACGGAGTGCAGGCTGGAGAAAGGCACCGTCGATTTTACCATCCTCGCGCATCAGGCGGTCGTAGATATCAAAGCTACGGTAACCGGCGAGGATGAGCTTATCATCGACGAGATCCTCCGGAACCTGAAACAGGAATTTCGAGAAGCGCTGGGGAATGCCGTGTTCGGCGAAGGGGCCGATACGCTCGAGAGCGTGACGGGAAAACTGCTCGGGCATCTGCGCCGGACCCTGGCGACGGCGGAATCGTGTACCGGCGGGCTCGCGGCTCAGAAGATCACGGCTGTCCCGGGAAGCTCGCTTTATTTCACCCAGGGTGTGGTCAGTTACGCGAACCAGGCGAAAGTCCGGCTTCTGGGCGTCCGTAACGAGACGCTGGAAGCGCACGGCGCGGTATCGGAACAGACGGCCGCCGAGATGGCCGAAGGCGTGAAAAAACTTTCAGGCGCCGACTACGCGCTTTCGATCACCGGCATCGCCGGGCCTTCGGGGGGAACGCCGGAGAAACCCGTGGGACTGGTGTTCATCGGCCTGGCGGCTTCAGACGGGACGGTAGTTTCCCGCTTTACGTTCAGCGGGAACCGCGCGGATATACGTGAACGCGCATCCAACCAGGCGCTGGAGCTTCTGCGGCGCAGACTCCTCGCCGACAGCGTGAACGGTGCCGGCCGCGCGGTGAACAGGAAGCATCGCTGATATGCAGCGATATATGGGCATAGATTACGGGATAAAAAGGATCGGTGTGGCGCTTTCAGACCTTCTGGGAGTCACCGCTCAGCCGCATTCGGTGATCCAGCGCGAAAACCTGCCGAAGGATATCGCGCGGCTGAAGGAGATAGCGCTCGCCGGAAGCGTCGGGTGCATCGTGATCGGATTCCCCTACAATATGAACGGGACGGAAGGATCGCTCGCGGCCGAGATACGGGATTTCGGTGATCGTATACGGGAGGCCACGGGCATCCCGGTGGAATACTACGACGAGCGCCTGACGTCCATGGAAGCGGACAGGATGCTCATCGAACAGAGCGATATGCCGCGCGAGCGCCGCAAGCAGGTGCGCGACAAGATAGCCGCCGCGATCTTTCTGCAGTCATACCTCAACGGCAAGTGAGTAGGTGAGTAAGTGAGTAAGTGAGGCAAAGACAAAGGCTAACAACAAAGGCTAAAGAATGATACAATAAATACGACCGAATAAGTATGAGCGCTCTCTTGATTGCTTTCTTTTCAAACTAAGAAAAGTTTTATGTGACTTTTTATGGCTCTTCACTTCATTCTGGACGGATACAACATCATCAAGGCGGCGTGCAATCTGCCGCTGTCACGCGGGACGCTGGAAGAGCAGCGGGGCCGCCTGGTCGGACTTATCCGCGACAACAACCCTCAGGGAAGCGCGCGCAACCGGGTGACGGTGGTGTTTGACGGGAAAAGCGATTTCCCCTATGCCGGCCTCGGGTACGGGAAGGAACACGCGGGCGATATCGAGATAGCCTTCAGCGAGGGGGGAAGCGCGGATGACGTCATCGAACAGATCGTAAGCGAATCTCCTCATCCCGCTGAGATAGTGGTCGTGACAGATGATCGCGGCATACGCAGGCGGCTCGGCGGCACGGGCGCCGGCTGGATGGGCGTCACTGAGTTCTCCGCCCGTCTTTTCAGCCGGAAGAATGCCCGTGGCCGCGCGGCCAGCCTCGAAGAAAACGACGCGGCGGGCATAACCGATGAATTCAGCAGAAAATGGCTGAAGTGATAGAAGACGGACGTCGGATGCAGGACATTGATTGGCGGCACTTCACTGAGTACCGGTATCCCTGGTCCCGTGCCCGGCGTCCTGTATCGCCTTTGAGATCAACATGAAAAAATTTTTAATTGTTGTCCTTGCGGCATGTATCGCGGGGACATTGATCTGGTGGCGGTCCCTTCCTTCGGAACCGGTTTCCGTCGTTTTGCCGGAGGGCGCTTCTTCGCGGCAGATCGCGCGCATACTCGCGTCCCACGGTGTGATCAGTTCATCCCGTGTGTTTCTGGCCGCCGCGGCTTTGACGGGCCGAGCTTCCCGCCTCAAGTCCGGCGTCTATTCCCTGTCTCCGCGGTCCAGCGTCCTTGCGATACTTGATGCCGTAACCGCGGGGAAGAGGCGTCTGGGACGGGTCACGATCC
>CAZNYG010000037.1:0-13808 GCA_964577205.1 uncultured Elusimicrobiales bacterium
TCATAATCAAAGGCAGTTGACTGCGGGTGTAAATAAAATAGAAAGGGTCTTAGGGAAAATTTGTTTTCCCTATTACAATTCGAAGGACGAGCGTCTCTCCCGTCATTCGAATTGGAGGTTACGAAACGTTATGGTTACAGAAAAAGTCATTCCAACACAACGCCTGCGCATCAAGCTTCGCGCGTATGACCACAAAATGCTGGATGATTCTCTGGCAAAGATAGTGGAAACGGCGCGTCGGACGGGTGCCCGTATTACCGGCCCCGTCCTTCTGCCTACCGCGATCAGGAAGTATTGCGTCAACCGTTCGGTCCATTCGGATAAAAAGTCCCGTGAACAGTTCGAGATGCGCATACACAAACGGCTCGTGGACATTCTTGAGCCGTCGCAGAAAACCGTCGAAGAATTGATGAAACTCGATCTTCCGGCCGGTGTGGACATTGAGATTAAGATGTAAACGGCAGCGGCGGGGAAAAAGGAATAAGGATCGGGAACGGCGAGTTCCCGGTGTCCTTGCCTGATCCTTACGGCCAAATAATTAAGCCCAAGGTGTGACATGCTAAAATCTATTATCGGTACTAAAGTTGGTATGATGCAGATCTTTGATGCGACGGGGAATTGTATACCGGTAACGGTTATTTCTGCCGGGCCCTGCGTGGTGACCGGTATCCGGACGCGGGAAAAGGAAGGATATAACGCCGTCCAGATCGGCTTCGGAGAGGTCAAAGAAAAGTCTCTGACAAAACCGTTGATCGGCCAGTTCAAAAAGAATAATCTCGCGCTGAAGAAATACGTGCATGAATTCAAGACCGAGGACGTGGCATCCTTTCAGGTCGGCCAGGAGATCAAGGCTGACGTCTTCAAGTCGGGCGATTATGTTGATGTCGTCGGTGTGACGAAGGGGAAAGGCTACGCGGGCGTCATGAAACGCCACAATTTTGCCGGAGGCCCCATGACTCACGGGCAATCGGACCGGCAGCGCGCGCGCGGCTCCAGCAGCGGCCAGGGTTTTCAGCGCGTGATAAAAGGGCTTCGCATGGCTGGACATTTAGGCCATGAATATGTTACAATACAAAGATTACAGGTAGTAGGGGTCGATCCCGAGAAGAATTATATCCTTCTGCGGGGGGCGACACCGGGCGCCAATAAGAGCGTCATCTACATTGAACAGACGGTAAAAAAGGTGAAAGCTCCTGTCGCCGCGAAAGCAGCGGACAAGAAGAAAGCTGAAAAAGGGAAAAAGTAAAAGGGAATCATGGATACGACACTCTATACATTACAGGGGCAGGAAAAAGGAAAGATCACCCTTCCCGCGCTATTCGAGGCCAAAGTATCGCCGAAACTGCTGCACGAAGTGGTCACCGGCTACCTCGCGAACCAGCGTTTCGGGAACCATTCAACAAAGACGAGAGCGGATGTTTCCGGATCTGGAAGAAAGCTTTATAAGCAGAAAGGCACCGGTAACGCGCGTGCCGGTTCGATACGTTCGCCGCTTCGCCGTCACGGCGGTATTATATTCGGGCCCAAACCGCACGGATATTATCAGAACGTACCCCGTCAGAAGCGCCAGCTCTCCCTTACCATGGCTCTTACTGAGAAAGTGAAGAACGGATCGATGAAGGTTATAGAGAATATAACTCTTGCCGAGCCGAAAACGAAGCAGATGGCGGGCATACTAAAAAATCTTAAACTGAACAGTGGAACGGTTCTTCTTGTAGTTGAAAAGGCGGATGACAGGCTTAAGAAGGCGTCCCGTAATATTAGGGATCTGGTGATCGCGGAAGCGGCCAATATCAACACGTACCAGGTCATGTGGGCTGCAACGCTTGTCATAACCAGCGGTGCCATAGATCAATTGCAGAAAAAAATAGAAGCGGCCGCAAAATAGCCATAAAATGCGTGTCAGATTTCTAGTCTTGCAGTGAGCAGGTAAATTTAATAGAAAGGGTGTGAGGGGCAAATGGTTCCCCCTCCTGCAAACAAAATGAAGTATGTAATTTTGCTTCGTTTTGTCTGGGTTATATCATGGATATCAGAAAAATCATTAAGAAGCCTCTGATCACTGAAAAAGCGTCCGTTCTTCGCGAAAAAGAGAACAAATATGTTTTCATGGTGGACAAGGATGCCAACAAGTCGCAGATCAAGTCCGCCGTCGAGACCCTTTTCAAGGTCGGTGTCGAAGGTGTCCATACCTCCATCGTTGCCGGGAAATTGAAACGCATGGGCGCTCATTCCGGTTACAGGCAGGATTGGAAAAAAGCCGTCGTAAAGTTGAAAAAAGGCCAGGAAATCAAGGTTGCGGAGGAAGTGTAAGCGCACAGATAACATATCTGCCGTACTTCCATAATAAAAAGTATGGGCAAATCCGCCCGCAAAAAGGATTCTAACATGCCGATAAAAGCATTCAAGCCGTATACTCCCGTACGGCGGTTCATAACCGTTGAAGACTTCTCCGACGTAACTAGAAATGAACCCGAAAAACACCTCCTGGCTCCGCTGCGCAAAAAAGGCGGACGGAACAATACCGGTCAGATCATGGTCCGCCATAAAGGCGGCGGCCATAAGAGACATTACCGTATAATCGATTTCAAACGTAACAAACTGAACGTCCCCGCGAAAGTCGTCTCGGTAGAATACGACCCAAACCGCTCGAGCCGCATCGCTCTCCTTGAGTACACTGACGGCGAAAAGCGCTATATCATCCAGCCGGTGGGAATGAAGGTCGGAGACACTGTCATGGCAGGTCCCGACGCGGAGATCCAGCCGGGCAACGCCCTTCCACTCATCAATCTCCCTGTAGGTACATTTGTTCATAATATCGAGCTGGTCCCAGGTAAAGGCGCCCAGATGGTGCGTTCGGCAGGAACGGCGGCACAGCTTCTCGCGAAAGAAGGCGACTACGCGCATCTGCGTATGCCCTCCGGCGAGATAAGGCTTGTTTCCGTCAATTGCTACGCGACGATCGGACAGGTAGGCAATATAGATCATGAAAATGTCACCCTCGGGTCAGCTGGCCGTTCACGGCACCTGGGTATCCGTCCCACGGTGCGTGGAACCGCGATGAACTCCGTTGACCATCCTCACGGCGGCGGCCGCGGTAAATCAAAAGGCAACAACCAGCCGCGCAGCCCCTGGAACCAGCCGGCCAAAGGATACAAAACCCGTCCCCGCAAAGTCTGGGACTGGATGATAGTCCGTCGGCGCGGAAAGTCAAAAGAAGCGTCGGCATAAATTTGAAATTTGCAATTTGAGATTTGCAATTTTACAGGAGGGTTCATAGATGGGTCGGTCAACTAAAAAGGGTCCATACATAGACGCGAAACTCCAGAAGAAGATACAGAAGATGATACAGTCGGGAGAGAAAAAGGTCATCAAGACGTGGGCGAGAGCCTCGATGATCACGCCCGAGTTCGTCGGTCATACGATCGCGATACACAACGGCAAGAAGTTCCTCCCTATTTTCATAACGGAACAGATGGTCGGACATCGTCTTGGCGAATTCGCTCCCACACGGTTCTTCAGGGGCCACGGTGCGTCTCATGCCAAGTCGGTTACTGAATTGACCTGATCCATTCTTCTGCGCGGGGAGGCGAGTCCTCTGTCCGCAGAGACAGGCAGCGGCGATTCTGAAATTTCAAGTAAGCCTCCGGACCAAAACGGAGGGGCTTCACAGAGGAGTTACCATAATGGAAGCAGTGGCACACGCACGATTTGTCCGATACGCACCGAGAAAAGTTAACCTTGTGTTGCAGCTTATTCGCAGAAAGCCGGTTGAGAAGGCTTTTGAAATACTTTCTTTTGCTCCGAAATCAGTAGTCCCTCTGATCCAGAAAACGCTCAAAAGCGCCGTCGCGAACAGCGGGCATCTGAAAGACATGAGCAAGCTTACCGTGAAAGAATGCTGGGTAGGCCAGGGTCCGGTGCTTAAGCGCATGCGTCCGGGGCCGATGGGACGAGGGATGCCTTATACGCGCAAGACCAGCCATCTGACTATTGTGGTTACGGATGCAATGGCCATAAAGAAAAAGGCCAAAAAAATAACGTCAAAGGGTAACTAAGGAATTATTATGGGTCAGAAAGTCCATCCTAAAAGTGTTCGTCTCGGCTACATCAAAGACTGGGAATCAAAATGGTTCAATCTGCGCGAGATGCCTGATTTCATCGAAGAAGATCAGCGCATCAGATCCTATCTGAAAAACAAGCTCCATCTGGCCGCCGTAGCGCGTATCGTCGTTGAACGGGCCGGGAAATATCTGCGGGTCAATATTCATACTGCCCGTCCGGGCATTGTCATCGGGAAAGGCGGGCAGGGCATTGAAGCGCTCCGGAACGAGATCGAGCAGATAACCACTCGCAAGACATTCGTGAACGTCATGGAGATCAAACGGCCGGAGCTGGACGCTCAGCTTGTTGCCGAAGGTATAGCTCTTCAGCTTGAAAAACAAGTCTCTTTCCGTCGCGCCATGAAACGCGTGATCGAAAAAACGATGCAGGCTGGCGCTCAAGGGATCAAGATCATGGTCAGCGGTCGCCTTGGCGGCGCCGAGATCGCCCGGCGTGAATGGATGAAAGAAGGCCGCGTGCCTCTTCAGACGTTCCGCGCGGATATAGATTACGGTTTCGCGGAATCGTTCACGACCATGGGGCAGATCGGCGTCAAGGTTTGGATATTCAAAAAAGAACTTTTCAGAAAAACTGAAAAAGAGCTTGTGGATACGGCGAAAGCAGTTGAGAAAGCAAAAGCGACTGAAGTTAAAGCGCAGGCTCCCGCTCAGAAAGCGGAGACTGATCTGAATATTCAGGGTTGATCCCGCGTCCGCGGGTTGTCGCGAAATTGTAGAGCCTTAGGCGCTCCATAACGAGGGTATACGCAATGTTGATGCCGAAACGTGTCAAATACAGAAAAACGCACAGAGGCCGCATGAAGGGCAGGGCAAAAGGCGGTACGACGCTTTCATTCGGTCAATACGGGCTTCAGGCCATGGAACCCGCCTGGATAACGAGCAATCAGATCGAATCTTCCCGTGTTGCTCTTTCAAAGTTCATAAAAAAGGGCGGCAAGCTTTGGGTGCGCATATTCCCGGATAAGCCCGTGACGAAAAAACCCGCAGAAACGCGTATGGGTAAGGGGAAAGGCGATCCTCAGTTCTGGGTCGCGGTAGTCAAACCCGGACGCATTATGTTCGAACTTGAAGGCTTGTCCACGGTCGACGCCAGGAAGGCTATGGCCCTGGCCGCTCACAAGCTGCCGATCAGCACGAAGTTCCTTATGCGCAGAGAAAACTAGAACAAAATAAAAGGTAACGAGCGAACACATGAAAGCGAAAATCTGGCAGGAAATGAAAAGCCTCTCCATGGCTGAACTGGACGCGCGTCTGCGTGACGAGCAGGAAAAGTATTTCAGGTTGAAATTCCGTCACGCGTCTACTCCGCTGAAGAATCCCATGGAAATACGGAACGTGCGCCGCCTCATAGCGCGCCTGAAAGCTTTAAAGAAAAATGCCGAAGCAAAGGCATAATAACTCTGACGGGAAGGAACAATGATGGAACGTGGCAGACGTAAGGTTCAAACGGGCATCGTCATCGGTGATAAAACGGATAAGACGCGCATCGTGGAAGTGACCCGCACTTTCCGTCATACGATGTATGACAAGGTGCTGCGCCGTCGCGCGAAATTCTACGTTCATGATGAAAAGAACGAGTCGCACGCCGGCGATGAGGTGCGTATCATGGAGTCCAGGCCGCTGTCCAAACTGAAACGGTGGTTCCTGGTCGAGATAGTCAAGAAAGCGTAACGGGCCGCTGTAAGAGACGGTTCCTTGCGACGAACGACAGGTTGAGGGCGAACGATGATCCAGGAAAGAACGATTCTGACGGTAGCTGATAATTCCGGCGCGCGTAAAATACGGTGCTTCCGGGTGATGAAGGGCATGAAGAGGCGCTATGCCAGTGTGGGTGACACCATCGTCGCCTCGGTGCAGGACGCTATCCCCCAGGGCGCGATCAAGAAAGGGGACGTCGTTAAGGCGGTGATCGTCCGCACGGCTAAAGAAGTGCGGCGGGTGGACGGGACGTACATAAAGTTCGACGATAACGCGGCCGTCGTCATCAACGACGAAGGCGAGCCCAAGGGTACCCGTATTTTCGGCCCCGTGGCGCGTGAACTGAGAGAAAAGAACTATCTGAAGATCATTTCTCTCGCGCCGGAAGTTATTTAAGGGTAATTTTCGCCGGTAATATTAAAAGAAAGGGGTTTAAAGGGGAAAGTATTTCCCCTTCAACTGGCCCGCAGGTGTTTAAAACAGGTTGTTATCCCGATTGATGCGGGTTAGAGGACAGAAACCATGCTTACCATAAAGAAAAAAGACAAGGTCGTTGTTTTAACGGGCAAAGACAAGGGAAAACAGGGCGAAGTGCTCAAAGTGTATCCCGAGTCCAACCGTGCCGTCGTCGCCAAGGTCAATTTCGTAAAAAGGCACACTCGTCCGACCCAGACTGAGCCGGGCGGCATCCGTGAAAAAGAAGCGCCCCTCAGCCTTGCTAAACTGATGCTGGTGTGCCCGAAATGCAGTCAGCCGTCGCGGCCGAAATTCGATGTTCTTTCAGATGGAAAGAAGATCAGGGTTTGCCGGCGCTGCGGCGAGATGATCGTTTGATCCCGCGACGCGGGATGCCGCGTCATTGCGAGCCTTCGGCTCCGGCTTGAAGGGATCCATCTTACATAAGGAAAATTTACGCACATGAAAGAGTACATTCCCCGTCTCAAAGAAGCGTATGATAAGACCATCGTTCCCGAACTGATGAAAAAGTTCAATCTGGCCAACATCCATCAGGCGCCGCGGCTGGAAAAGATCGTCGTCAATATCGGCCTGACCGAAGCGAAAGACAACATTAAGGTCCTTGATATTGCCGCCGCTGAACTGTCCTCGATAACCGGGCAGAAGCCGAGAGTGTGCCGCGCGAAGAAGTCGATCTCAAACTTCAAGCTGCGCCAGGGAATGCCGATCGGCATTAAAGTAACCCTGCGCAAAGCCCGCATGTATGAATTCTTTGACCGTCTGGTGAACGTCGCGATACCCCGCATCAGGGATTTTCGCGGGATAGAGCCCAACGCTTTCGACGGCCAGGGCAATTTCAATCTCGGCCTGAACGAACAATATATTTTTCCGGAGATCAATGTCGAAAAATCCGATAAGGCGCGCGGCATGAACATTACGATCGTGACGAACACCACGGACGACGATCAGGCACGCGAATTCCTCAGCATGATGGGGATGCCTTTCAAGAAACGTTAAGGAATAATAGAGGAGAACTGATACATGTCTACCACAGCCGCAATGGCCAAAACGCGCAAACCGCAGAAGTTCGCGACCCGTTTTCATAACAGATGCCGTCTCTGCGGACGGCCCCGGGCGTTTTACCGCGATTTCGGGATATGCCGTATATGTTTGCGCAGGCTGGCCCGCAACGGAGAGATCCCGGGCGTCACGAAGTCGAGCTGGTAAAGAGTTCCCGGTACGGAAGTGAAGAACCCGGGATACACCGATGCCGTGCCCGGTTTTTATCATCCGCGCCATAATTGAACAGGTGAGAGGTTACTGAATGATTACTGATCCCATAGCCGATATGCTTACACGCATACGGAACGCCAACGCGAAGCTGCTGGAAAAAGTCGATATCCCCTCTTCAAAACTGAAGATCGAGATAGCGCGCATACTGAAGGAAGAAGGGTATGTAGCCAACTATAAGAACATCGAAGACCACAAGCAGGGCATCCTTCGCGTGTACCTCAAGTATACACCGGAAGGCAAACAGGTGCTGCAGGGCATCCGCCGCGTTTCGCGGCCCGGCCTTCGCATTTACCGCGGATATGACGGCCTCCCGAAGATCAAAGGCGGCATGGGTTCATCGATAGTGTCCACGCCGCAGGGGATGATGTCCGGACGCAAAGCGCGGCAGAGCAAAGTCGGCGGTGAGATCATCGCCTACATGTGGTAACAGCGTAGAATATCAATAACACATAATCGAGGATCAATCATGAGTCGTCTTGGCAAAAAGCCGCTGCCTGTTCCTGAGAAGGTCAAAGTCGAATTCAAAAACCATGTCGTGGAAATAGCCGGTCCCCTGGGAAAGATAGCGCAGCCCGTTGACCCCCGGTTGAACGTCAAAGTGGACGCGAAAAGCGTTCTTGTGGAAGCGCTGGGCGAGACACGGGAGCATAACATGCTGCACGGGTTGACCCGCGGGCTGATCAAGAACGCGCTTGAAGGCGTCACTGCCGGTTTCAAAAAAGACCTCGAAGTTCAGGGCCTTGGTTATAAGGCTGCGCTTGAAGGAAAAAATCTTAACTTGAGCCTCGGTTTTTCGCATCCGGTAAGTTTCCCGGTCCCTGAAGGCATCAAGATCACGGTGGATAAACAGACGCTGATATCGATCTCAGGCGTCAACAAGGAAAAAGTCGGCGAAATAGCGGCGCGTATCCACGCGTTGCGGCCGCCGGAACCCTATAAAGGCACCGGGGTGCGTTACGTGGGCGAGCATATTATCCGCAAGGTCGGCAAGACGGCCGCGGGAGCCTCGGGCGGCGGAGCCGGCAAGAAATAAGCGTATTATGAAAAACGGACATAATGGCGAGGATAAGTGATGAAAGATTCGCGTGAGACATTTGCATTTCGCAGGGCAAGAGTTAAAACTAAAATCGCGGGGACCGGCGAACGGCCGCGTTTGAGCGTGTATCGCGGCCACAAGCATATTTACGCCCAGTTGATCGATGACGAGAAGGGCTGCACCATCGTCGCGGCCTCTACTCTTTCCGCCGAGCTGAAAGGAAAATTCAAAGTAACCGACACGATCCCGGCCGCGCAGTCCGTCGGCGAGGCGATCGGGCGCAAAGCGGTGGGAAAAGGGATCAAAAAGATTGTATTCGATCGCGGCGGGTATATGTACACCGGAAGAATCAAAGCACTGGCGGACGCGGCGCGTAAAGCCGGGCTGGAATTCTAAATAAGCGTGGGAGGCCTCAGTTGGCAGAAGAATTCAGATCGAAATCAGAAAGCTCATTAAAAGAAATAGTCGTATCCATAAATCGCGTGGCCAAGGTCGTCAAGGGCGGTAAGCGCTTTTCGTTCAACGCGCTGGTCGTCGTGGGCGATGAACGCGGGCACGTTGGATGCGGACTGGGTAAAGCGAACGAAGTGCAGGCGGCCATTCAGAAGGGCAACGCGAAAGCGCAGAAACAGCTCATGTCCTTCCCTCTGATCGGCACGACCATCCCCCATGAAGTGACCGGGGTATCGGGCGCGGGACGGGTCCTTTTGAAGCCCGCGGCTCCGGGGACCGGCGTGATCGCCGGCGGCGCGGTGCGCGCCGTGCTTGAGGCGGCCGGTATCAGGGATATCCTGACGAAATCACTGCGCTCTTCAAATCCCTTTAATGTCGTCTATGCCACGCTGGAAGCGCTCAAACAGCTGCGCACCAAAGAAGAAGTCGCGAAACTACGAAATAAAGAGGTTACCGAATTATGATAGGGTTGCATAATCTGAAGCCGGCCCCGGGGTCACGCCACCGTAAGAAGATCGTCGGCCGCGGCGAAGGTTCCGGTCATGGCGGACAGGCCACGCGCGGAGGAAAAGGGCAGACAGCCCGTTCCGGCGACGGGAAGATGACGGGTTTTGAAGGCGGCCAGATGCCGCTGGTCCGCCGTATCCCCAAGCGCGGATTCACCAACAGGTTCCGTCTCGAATATGAAACGGTCAACGTCGAAAGGCTGAACGGCTCTTTTGATGCGGGCGCCGAGATAACGCCGGACGCGCTCAAAGAGAAAAATCTTGTTAAAGACACGAGCCGTATTAAGATCCTCGGAGACGGGGAGATAAAGAAGGCTTTTACGGTCAAGGCGCATGCTTTTTCGAAGTCTGCCTCTGAAAAGATCACCGCCTCGGGCGGGAAAGTGGAAGCGTTAAAAAAATAACCTATGCTTAAAACTTTTGCAGACGTTTTCAAGGTTCCGGAACTGAAAAAACGAGTATTGTTCACTCTCGGTATCATTGCGGTATATCGTCTCGGCGCCGCTATCCCCATCCCTGGGGTCAATGCCGCGGCGTTAAAATCGCTCTTCGACGCGCACAGCAATTCCATCCTCGGGTTCCTTGACATGTTCTCGGGCGGCGCGTTGAACCGGATGTCGATCTTTTCAATGGGAATCATGCCGTACATCAACGCTTCGATCATCATGAGCCTGATGCAGGGCGCCCATGTCATTCCATATCTCGACCGTCTGGCAAAAGAAGGGGAGCTTGGACGCAAAAAGCTGAACCAGATAACGCGTTACGGAACTCTTATCCTCGGCGCGATCCAATCGTTCGGCCTTACAATGGCTATCAGCAGGATGCCGACCCCTTCAGGTATGCCCATAGTGGACAATCCTACCGCGGCATGGATAGCCATCACGGTCACCACTCTGATAACCGGAACGGTTTTCATCATGTGGCTTGGTGAACAGGTCACCGAACAGGGTATCGGCAACGGCATATCCCTGATAATTTTCGCGGGTATCGTCGACCGGTTCCCGTCGGCTGTGAGCAATGTCATCAGGCTGGTGCGGTCCGAAGAACTTTCCGTGATCGTCGCCATTGCGCTTACGTCTATCGTTCTGCTCGTTACGCTCCTCGTCGTCTGGGTGGAAACGGCGCAGCGCCGGATCCCCGTCCAGTACGCGAAACGGATGGTCGGACGGAAAATGTACGGCGGTTCAAGCACTTTTCTCCCGTTGAAAGTCGACCAGTCCGGGGTTATCGCGGTAATTTTCGCTGTATCCATCCTTTCCGCGCCTCTTACTGTTACGCAGTTTTTCCCGCAGTCCGCATGGGCTAAATTGCTTAATTCCTGGTTCAACAGCGGTTCCCTGGCATATAATCTCATCTATGCCGCGCTGGTCATTTTTTTCTGCTACTTCTATAACTCCGTGGCATTCAACCCCAAGGAACTGGCGGAGAATATGAAGAAATCGGGCGGTTTTATTTCGGGTATCCGCCCGGGGGAACCGACCGCGCAGTATATACAGAAGATCCTTGAAAGGATCACCTTGGGAGGCGCTCTCTTTGTCGCCGCCCTTGCCGTATTGCCCGACTATATGCGGAGCCTGATGAACGCTCCTTTCTTTTTTGGCGGCACATCGCTTCTGATCGTTGTCGGCGTTTCTCTTGATACGATCGGCCAGATCGAATCCCATCTGATCATGCGTCATTACGAAGGGTTCATGAAGGACGGACGCATTAAAGGGCGTTGGTTCAACATTAAATAGCAGGGGTATACCGGTTGTGCCCTCTGCCGTGCCGTATCCCGCCACAGTGCTCTGTCGGGTGGGCTGCGGAACGGCGTTTTTCAGTTTTATTCAACATCTCCGGCTTCCAATTTGAGATGAAAAAAGGTATAATAATATGAATCTGATATTGGTTGGGCCTCCGGGGGCCGGTAAAGGCACCCAGGCTAAAATGATCTGCGTGAAGTACGGCCTCGCGCACATTTCGACCGGTGATATGTTCAGAGAGACAGCCGCGAGCGGTTCCGCGCTGGGGAAGACCCTGCAGGGATACATGTCCCAGGGCAAACTCGTTCCCGACGATGTTGTCATACAGGTCGTCAGGGAGCGCCTTGCAAAATCAGACTGCGCTAATGGGTTCCTTCTCGATGGTTTTCCCCGCACCGTTCCCCAGGCTGTCGCCCTGGACGCGATGCTGAAAGAGACGGGGAAGAGTATCGGCCGCGTACCCTGTCTTGTCGTCGAAGATGAAGTCATTGTCCGTCGTCTTTCGAGCCGGCGGGTATGCCCTTCATGCGGCGGCAGCTTCAATCTGATCTCACAGCCCCCGAGAACGGAAAATGTATGCGATTTCTGCAAGGCGGGCCTTATTCTGCGAGGGGACGATAATCCCGAAACGATCCGTCAGCGCCTCAGGGTCTATCATGATCAGACCCATCCGCTTATAGAATATTATACCAGAGCCGGTATCCTGTGTACGGTGGAAGGATCACGGGCGGTAGAAGAGGTTTTTAAAGATATTCGTGAATGTATCGAAGGAAAGTGACGAACCGCGTTTCAGGCAGGAACAGGCCACAATAGAATTGAAATCCGCTTCCGAGCTGGATCGGTTGAGAGTGTCCGGCCAGGCGACCGCGAAAGTACTGCAGACGCTTTCTCGGCATCTCAGGCCCGGCGTTACGACCAAAGAACTGGATACGATAGCTTTTGACACAATACGCTCTTTCGGCATGAAACCGGCTTTTCTCGGTTACCGTGGATATCCGTCGACAGCATGCATATCGATCAATGAAGAGCTGGTGCATGGAATCCCCAGGAAGGATCGTGTAGTCCGGGAAGGCGACATCGTCAGCATCGATCTCGGTGTCATCTCGCAGGGTTTTTACGGTGACTGCGCGGCGACATTCCCTGCGGGTACCGTGCCTCAGCGAACGGCCCGGCTGCTTGAGATAACGGAACAGTCCCTGCGGTGCGCGATCGATCAGGTTAAACCGGGCAATCGCCTCGGCGATGTTTCCAGCGCTGTTCAGCGTTGCGCCGAAGAAGCCGGGTACGGCATCGTACGGGATTATGTAGGTCACGGTATCGGGCGCCAGATGCATGAAGATCCTCCGGTGCCGAATTTCGGAAAGCCGGGTACCGGCCCGAGATTACTGCCCGGCATGGTCATCGCCATCGAACCCATGGTCACCATGGGAGACTGGCGAGTACGCACGCTTGAGGACGGATGGACCGTCGTTACAGTTGACCGCTCTCTGTGCGCTCATTTCGAACATATGGTAGCCGTCACGGAAAACGGACATGAAGTGCTTACGCAATTATGAGCATTCAGCAGTCATCTGTCAGCCGTCAGCTTAACTACGACAGCGACTGCCAATGCTTGTCTGATGTCTGAGCTGAATGCTGGCTGCTGATAGCTGATAGCTCGTAAAGGAAGTCCTGATGCCAAAAGAAGAGAAGATCGTTATTGAAGGCAGGATACTTGAGTCCCTGCCCAATGCCATGTTCACCGTCCAGATCGAAGGCGGCCACAAGGTGCTGGCGCATATCTGCGGTAAAATGCGGATGCATTACATAAAGATACTGCCGGGCGACAAAGTTAAACTGGAATTATCCCCGTACGACCTTACCCGCGGCAGGATAACGTACCGGGAAAAATAATACGCAAACCGATGACTGAGGAGTTCTCACAATGAAAGTACGCGCATCCGTAAAGCCGATATGCCAGAAGTGCAAAGTGATCAAACGCAAGGGAGTGACACGGGTCACCTGTTCTGACCCCCGCCATAAACAGCGTCAGGGATAACGTCGGCAGTCATTCGATAATGGAGGTTACACCAACATGGCTCGTGTTGCAGGAATCGATTTACCCAAGGCTAAACGCGTTGATATCGCGCTGAGATATATTTACGGCATCGGTCCGGTACTGTCAAGTTGGATCATCGCTGAGTCTCAGATCGATCCGGCCAAAAGGGTCAAGGATCTTTCTGAAGAAGACGTGAACAAACTCAATTCGATCATTCAGAAGAATGTCAAGGTGGAAGGCGATCTTCGCCGGGAGATACAGAGCCATATCCGCCGTCTGATGGATATCGGTTCCTATCGCGGATACCGGCATCGCCGCAATCTCCCGGTGCGCGGCCAGCGCACGAAGACCAACGCGCGTACCCGCCGTGGAAAACGCAAAACGGTGGGCGCGGGCAAGGGCGAAAAAGCAGCCGCGAAACCGGCGGCAAAATAACAGGAGTTTACGACAGACAGCTATAGC
>CAZNYG010000037.1:13818-20452 GCA_964577205.1 uncultured Elusimicrobiales bacterium
ATAGCGCAGGAGGGTCCTTTTGATGGCAGACGCAAAAAAGACGGTTCCCACACACGGCAAAAAGAGAATACGTTTCACCGGTGGATTGGCAAAGGCGTACATCCAATCTTCGTTCAATAACACCATTATTACGATCACTGACGAGAAAGGCGGAACGCTGGCATGGGCGTCAGCCGGTGCCTGCGGTTTCAAAGGCACGAAAAAGGGTACGCCGTTCGCCGCTCAGATGACGGCTTCCAACGTTGCCCGCAAAGCAGTGGATTCGGGCGTAAAGCAGGCGGTCGTTCTGGTCAGCGGGCCCGGGCCCGGTCGTGAGACCGCCATCCGCGGACTTCAGTCCGCCGGGCTGGTGATCACTTCTATCCGGGATATAACGCCGGTTCCCCATGACGGGTGCCGTCCCCCGAAGCCGAGAAGAGTATAGAGTAAAAAGGCGTTCATGGGTTCATGAGTGAACAACACTCAGCCAGGGGATCAAAGAACTGGCGAATGCCGTTAAGATTCTGTGGAGGGTAATATAGATGTCACGTTATTTAGGTTCAGTCTGCAAACAATGCCGTCGTGAAAGAGAAAAACTGTTTCTGAAAGGCGACCGCTGCACGGCTAACTGCACGTTGGAGAAGAAACGGGGCAAGAATGCTCCGGGCCAGCACGGCATGGCGCACGTCAGAAAAATGTCCGATTACGCGCGTCACCTGCGTGAAAAACAGAAAGCGCGCCGTATATACGGATTGACCGAAGAGCAGTTCCGCCACTATTTTGCCCGTGCCGAACGGCTGAAAGGCCTGACCGGCGAGAATCTTCTACGGCTTCTGGAACTTCGCCTTGACAACATCGTTTACCGCATGGGCATCACGACGTCGCGCAAGGCCGCCCGTCAGATGGTGACGCACGGCAATATCAAGATCAACGACCGCACCGTCAACCTTCCTTCGTATCAGGTAAAGGCGGGTGACAAAGTGGCGCTGAAAGAGGCCATGAAAGAGAACGTCATGGTCAAGAAAGCGCTTGAGCGCGGCGACAAGTTCCCTTCCTGGCTGACGCTGGACCGTCAGGCGGCCGTCGGAACGGTGGTCACCGTCCCCTCTGTGGACGGATTCTCTCATCCGATCGACAGCCAGCTGATAGTGGAATTGTATTCGAAATAATTCAAATAAATAGCCACCTAATTGAGTGAGGTTTTGAGCATGAAAATGCCAGATTTGGAAAAATTACGCAGATTGACGCTTGACGAGAAAACCGCCACTCCCCAGTTCGGCCGTTTCACAGCTGAACCGTTCGAACGCGGATATGGCCATACGATCGGGAACTCTCTCCGCCGGATCCTGCTGTCGAGCATCGAAGGCTCGGCGATCACCGCCGTGCGCGTAAAAGGCGCGCTGCACGAATTCGCGGTAATAAAGGGAGTCAAGGAAGATGTTGCCTCCATGCTCCTTAACCTGAAGAAGGTCAGGCTTAAAATGTTCTCCCCGGGACCGGAGACGATCCGCCTGCACGTGAAAAAGCAGGGCGTGGCCACCGCGAAAGATATCGAGGCCAACTCGAACATTGAGATCATGAATCCCGACCAGGTCATCGCTCATCTCGATCACGGCGCCGAGCTCGAGATCGAGATGGAGGTCAACCGCGGCAGAGGTTATGTGCTTGCCGAGGAGAACAAGACCGGGAAGCATTCCGCGAATACGATCCTTCTTGACGCGCTGTTCTCGCCTATCACCAAGGTCAATTACGAAGTGGAGAACACCCGTGTCGAACAGATAACGAACTACGA
Organism: uncultured Elusimicrobiales bacterium; assembly: GCA_964577205.1. GTDB lineage: Bacteria > Elusimicrobiota > Endomicrobiia > Endomicrobiales > CAIRNS01 > CAZNYG01. Next base: position 15,590 of record CAZNYG010000037.1, read on the forward strand.
TAAACTCATCATGGAAATATGGTCTGACGGTTCCATCTCTCCGGCGGACGCTCTCGCGTATTCGGCAAAGATACTGCGTACGACGCTCGCCATCTTCACAGGCCCCGAGCAGGAAGAGGAACATGTCGTCGTGGCCGATGCCGAAGAGGAAAAGAGAAAAGAGATCCTGGACCAGCCGCTGAGCATCATGGACCTTTCAGTCCGTTCGGCCAACTGCCTCCTGGCAGCCGGCCTGAAGACCGTGGGCGACCTGGTGACCAAAGATGAAGAAGATATCATGACCTATAAGAATTTCGGGAAACGGTCGCTGCAGGAGATCAAGGACAAACTGGCAGAGATGGGACTTTCCCTGGGCATGAAGGGAGCCAAGACCAATGATTAAGAATCTCAACACCCGCAAACTCTCCCGTACGGGCGCGCATAGAAAAGCGCTGCTGCGCAACCTGGCGACATCGCTGTTCCAGCATGAGAAAGTGGAAACGACCCTGGCGAAGGCCAAAGAATTGAAGAGATATTCCGAGAAACTGATCACTGTGGCGCGGGGCAACGACCTTAACGCCCGCCGTCAGTTCGCGCGCGAGATCAAAAGCGAGATCGTAAATAAAAAGATGTTCGAAGTCATCGTCCCCCGTTATCAGAGCCGCAACGGCGGCTATACGCGCATTTACAAAGCGGGATTCCGTTCCGGCGACAACGCGGAAGTAGCGGTGATCAAGCTGGTGAGCTGAGCACGGACGCTGTCAGGCAATTACATATGTTCAATTACTTCTTCAGTCTCTTCTCGAACGACATGGGCATCGACCTTGGCACCGCCTCGGTCCTTGTCTATGTTAAAGGTCAGGGGATCGTGCTTCGCGAGCCGTCCGTTGTCGCCATTGAACGTGATACCAAACGCGTGTTGTCCATCGGCGCCGACGCGAAACGGATGCTTGGGAAAACCCCCGCCAATATTATCGCGGTCCGCCCGCTGCGCAACGGCGTCATCGCGGACTTCGAAGTAACGGAACGAATGATCCGTTACTTCATCAAGAAAGTGCACAACCGCCGCAGCCTCCTGCATCCGCGGGTGGTCATCGGCGTCCCTTCCGGCATAACGGAAGTGGAACGCCGCGCGGTCCGCGAATCCGCCGAACAGGCGGGTGCGCGCGAGGTGCATCTTATTGAGGAACCGATGGCGGCCGCCATCGGAGCGAATATCCCTATTCAGGAACCGGAAGGGAACATGATCGTGGACATCGGAGGCGGCACCACCGAGGTCGCCATCATTTCCCTGGGCGGCATGGTCGTCTCCAAGTCGGTGGATGTCGCCGGCGACGAGATGGACGAAGCGATCGTCCAGTATTTCCGGAGAAAATACAATCTTTTGATCGGCGAGAACACGGCGGAAGAGGTCAAGATCAAGATCGGTTCCGTGTTCCCTCTGCCGGAAGAAACGAGTTTGGAAGTGAAAGGCCGGGATCAGGTTACCGGACTGCCCAAGACCATCAGCATCACCTCGGAAGAAGTGCGTTCCGCTCTTTCCGAACCGGTGAAGGCGATCATCGAGGTCATCAAGAACACTCTCGAAGAAACGCCTGCCGAACTGTCCGCCGACCTGGTGGACCGCGGTATCGTGCTGGCGGGCGGCGGTTCGCTCCTGCGTGGTTTCCCGGATCTTCTTTCCCAGGAGACAGAGCTTCCTGTCAATCTTGCCGAAGATCCGCTTACCTGTGTGGTCAGGGGTACTGGAAAGTACCTTGAAGAGCTGGACAATCTGCGCGCCTCCAAAAAAAGAAGGATCGTATAGTCCGCTCCCGCACGCGTTCCTGCCGTTCATCTCCGCCGGTTACCTGTTCGTTTGCCGTTCGCGAAAGATTTCTCAAAGAAGGGGTTTAAGGGGAAACTGGTTTCCCCATTTACAATGTGCATGAAGCGCTTTTTGCTTCGGGCACATTGAAGGGTTCTATTCCCTGGGAAAAAATGGACGAAGAATTAACTGCTTCCCGCCGTTCAACCATCACGTTCGTCGTGCTTCTGGTGGTATCACTTGTCCTGCTTACGGCCAACCTCAGCGCGTATATCCGCACACTTAAAAGCTTTCTTTTTTACGTGGTCAGCCCCGCTCCGCAAACGGCGTCCCGGGTGATCGAATACGGGCGCAACGCGGGCAGGGAGATCGCCGGTGTCGTGCGCGTCCATCAGGAAAACCTCGCGCTCCGCCGCATGCTGCAGCGGTATGCTTTTCTTGAAGATGAGTTCAGGCGGATCCGCAAAGAGAACGAACGGCTGCGTTCGCTGGCCGAGTTCCCATCCCAGCCCGGCCTGCGTTCCGTGGTCACGATGGTGACCTTGCGGGAGCCGGGAAGCTGGTTCCAGTCGGTCATGATCAACAAGGGGTCGGACAGCGGTATCTGTATCGATGATCCGGCGCTGACCTGGATCAACGGGCGGCCGGTGGCCGTGGGGCGTGTCAGTGAAGTGTACGGTGATTCGGCGAAAATAACGCTTATCACGAATACGCTGTCGGCGGTACCGGTTGAACTGGTCAACATAGAAGAAGACGGATTGATGGAGGGCCAGAACGGGCCGATCCTGCGCATAAATTATATCCTTCCCGAAGGGACCATCGCCATAGGCGACGAAGTGGTGACCAGTTCTCTGAGTTCCGTGTTCCCTCCGGGCATGCTGGTGGGCCGGGTGGAAGACCTGGTCGAAGCTGAGGATCAGAACATGCGTTCGGCCGCGGTCCGTCCCGCCGCGAATTTCAACAGTCTTCGCGAGGTGCTCGTCCTGACCGGGAAAAGGAGGGGGGCCCGATGACGCGGATGGCTGTTTTTTATTTTGTCTCCTTCTGGACGGCCATTGTCGTCCAGTTCAGCTGGTCGCGGTATGCGGGTATTCACGGCATTGCTCCGAATGTCATACTGGTCGCGCTGATGTTCATCGGATTGTCCCGCGGCCCGATGGCCGGTCAGATCATGGGCTTCCTGTGGGGCCTCGCCTGGGATTCGATGAACGTGGAGCTTTTCGGAAGCCATACGCTGGTGCTGACATGCATGGGATTCCTGTCGGGGCGGTTCAGCAGGATGTGGGACGAATCGAAGGTTGTCCCCCAGATCGCGTTGGCCGGCATTACGTCGGTCCTTTACCAGCTGTCGCTGCTGCTGGTTTATAAGCTGTTCGCGCCTTCTCAGGATCTTGCCACGGTGAATTATGTCGTGCTCCTTCAGCCTTTTTTCAACATGGCGATAGCCCCGTTCGTTTTTCTGCTGGCCCGCTTTTTCCCGGAGACGCGCCGTATCGGCTCGGATTTTGAAGGATTTATATAAAAGGCAATGTGAAATGTAAAGTGAAAAATTGACGGCAAAAAAGCAATGGAGAATACACATTGAATTGTAAAAGGAATTATGACTGCAAGGAATACTTGTAGTCGGTTGTTGTTGATGTGGCTTTTTGTTTTTCATTTTACACTTTTTAATTTGAGTTGAAACAATGGTCTGGCAGCAGGAGAGTAAACTAAATTTTGAAGATTTTCTGGGCAGATACCGGATGGTACTGCTGTTCTTTGTCATATTGTTCTTCGGATTGTCCCTCAGGCTTTTCCATCTCCAGGTCGTGCGGGGCGGCTATTACAGGGAGCTGTCCGAAGAACAGCGGACGCATATCATTCCCGAACGCGCGCCGCGCGGGGTTATTTACGACCGCAAAGGGGATCCGATCGTAAGCAACAAGACTGCGTTCGTCGCGCTGTTTTATCCGTTCGCGCAGAAGAAGTCGCCGCCGAAAGAAGTGACCGACCGTTTGAAAGAGATCCTTCACAAAGACCTTACTCCGCAGTTGGAAAAGGGATGGCGGCACGGTCAGATGGTAAGGCTTGCCGGCGACCTGACCCGCGCGGAGATGTTCCGCATCCAGGAGGAGCGGATGCTGCTGCCGGGAGTGTCCGTGGTACGGGAAGCCCGGCGTTCTTATGCCGCTCCGGAGGCCAACTCCCACCTTGTCGGGTATCTGAGCGAGATAACGGCGCGAGAACTCGAAACACTGGGTTCGGAAGGGTACCGCCAGGGTGAACGCATTGGACGCGGCGGGCTTGAGCAATCGTACAACGGGCTTTTACGCGGACAGGACGGGGGATGGAAGATCGAAGTGGACGCGCTCGGCCGTCAGACTCGGGTCGTCCGTCGGATCCCTCCCCGAATAGGGAGCAGCCTGCATACTACGATCGATGAACGGCTGCAGGAAACGGCTGCCGAGGCGCTGAACGCTTCGTCGACCGGACGAGGGGCCGTCGTAGGCATCGATCCCCGTACCGGAGCGGTACGCGTAATGGTTTCTACGCCGGGTTTCGATCCGCAGCTGGCCGCGACAAAAGAGTTCGCGCCGTATCTGAAGGACAAGCGTCTGCCTCTTTTCAACCGCGCGGTGCAGGCGTTGTATGCTCCCGGTTCGACCTTCAAGATCATTACTTTTGTCGCCGGCCTGATAGACGCGAGGGTTGATCCCGGCCTGACTTTTCATTGTACAGGAAAATTCCAGCTGGGAAATAGAACATTCAGCTGCTGGTTAAAACACGGCCACGGGGCCATGTCCCTTGTGCCGGCGCTGGCCAACTCGTGCAACGTTTATTTTTATCAGCTTGGCATGATGACGGGGTCGCGTTCCCTCGAGAAACACGCCCGCCAGTTCCATCTCGGCGAGAAAACCGGCATCCCGATCCCGTCGGAAAAAAAGGGGATCGTTCCCGGAGCCGAATGGAAACTGCAGAAAAGACGTATCCGCTGGCAGAAAGGCGACACTGTAAACATGTCCATCGGGCAGGGTGATGTGTGGGTCACGCCGGCGCAGATGGCTTGCCTTATCGGAGCAGTGGCGAACAGAGGAGCG
>CAZNYG010000038.1:0-20322 GCA_964577205.1 uncultured Elusimicrobiales bacterium
GCCGTATGTTCCTCATCAAAGCAGCAAGGCAAGGCCGGGAGCGGTCTCGGATGCGAAAAAGTTCAAAGTTAAAAGCTACGCGCGCATTGTCAACCTGCATGAGCTCCGTACCAGCCTGGCGGTGAACGGCCCCTGCGTTATCGGGGTGCAGGTTTTTCAGGGCATGATGGATACAAAAGACGGGGTCGTCCCCATGCCGGGGAAAAAGGAGTATTCTTTGGGCGGGCATGCCATCTGCCCGGTGGGGTATGACGATAGAAAAGGCCTCGTCACCTTTAAGAATTCCTGGTCCGAAAAATGGGGAAACAAAGGCTATGGATACCTGCCGTATGAGTACATCGAAAAGTTTATGATGGACGCATGGAGTTCGGTGGACATTGACGATCCAAATCCATTGACACTGGGACAGGTGCTCCAATACGTGAAAAAGATATAAAGACGGACGTGGGACGTGAGACATGGGATGCGGGATTAACGGCAAAGGCAACGGCGAGCTATCAGCAGTCAGCGAAGACAACTACAAAAGGCGATTGGCGGACTTGCAGATTGGCAGCGCCGGCGGAAGAAACAAAGGCGACGACGGGCAGTCAGCGGTCAGCTATCAGCAGGCTGACTAAAACCATGAATTAGATGAAGTAAAAACTTGCAAAATAGAAATGGGATTGCTATAATGCGTAAATGATTAAAAGAATCTTTGCTGCGAAACTTAAGAAATACCTTAAACTGTTCCCCGTCGTTTCCATCATCGGGCCCCGCCAGGCTGGAAAAACAACATTTATCAAGAACGAACTTGCATCCTGGAAGTATTTCGATCTCGAAAAGCCTTCGGATTTCCGAAGGATCGAAACCGATATTGAATATTTCTTTTCCGAATACGGGGAGCATTGTATTATTGATGAGGCGCAAGCCATGCCCGGAGTGTTCCCATTTCTGCGTCATTACGTCGATACCAATCGGAACAAAAAGGGAAGAGTTGTCCTTCTGGGATCCGTCAACACTCTTTTGATTAAAGAAATCTCGGAATCGCTTGCCGGCCGGATCGGCTTTATTGAAATATCACCCCTCGTTTACTCCGAGATCCACAGGGATAAAAAAGTGCCGTTTGAAACCTTCTGGTTGAGAGGCGGATATCCGGAGCCGATAAAATGGAAAGCCGGAGACTACGCGACATGGATGGAACAGTATCTGCGGACGTTTACAGAGCGCGACGTGAATCGGTTTAATCAAATATCCATTTCTCCTCAAAAGCAGATACAGTTGCTCACGATGATAGCGCATACGCACGGTAAACTTTGGAATGCGTCTCAGATAGCCTCAGCATTCGGCATGAGTTACCATACGATTAACAGCTATGTCGATATTCTTGAGAAATATTTTATTCTTCGCCGCTTGACGCCCTATTTTGCTAATGTCGGGAAGCGGCTAATGAAACATCCTAAAATATATTTCAGGGATCCCGGGCTGCTTCATTACCTTCTTGGCGTCAATTCTGTTGAAATGTTGCGCACCTCGCCATATCGCGGGTCCAGCTTTGAGGGATTGGTGATCGAGAACATAATACAAAATTTGAATGCGAACCCCGAAGAGCATAATGAATACTTTTTTTACAGGACAGCGGAGGGGGACGAAATTGATTTGTTGGTGAAATCGGGCAGCCGCCTGACAGCGTTTGAAATTAAAACATCTACCTCTATCGATAGACGGGATTTAGCAGGATTTTACCGGTCCATTGAACAGCTGAAAATAGATAATGGGGTAGTAATTTATCTAGGCAAAGAAGATTATGCGTTATCCGCAAAGATTCAGGTAAAATCAGCTTTACGGTTTCTTACGACAACTGCAGCGGCGACTTGCAGCACCGGCATAACGACTCGGTGAACGGACGGAAGGGAAACACCGGGGACGCAGCCCGTTTTAACATCTTGTGATACGGGAAGGGAATATCACTAATGATGGCTGGTGGCAACTTGGGAAAAACAAGTGTGACTATATTGTATAGTACTCTGAAAAAGTCTTGACTATTTCAGAGTTGGGGGTTAAGAACATTTGCTGTTGTTTGCTCTCGTCATGTCAGGGAGGGGGGGTGAGGGTGAGTTCCACATCATCGGGCCCCGCCAGGCTGGAAAAACAACCTGCGGACATAAAAATGACTTGACTATTGAAAACTATGCTTGTAAAATAAAACATGTTGGATTATGTAGTTTTTTTGGGGGTTAGTCTTTAAATTCACTTGTGATGAAATCCTTCGCCTGGTTGACAACTGTTGTTTTATGCCTGCCTTGTAATCTTCTTGCCGGCGCCGGGGCAAGCGGCTGGACTATTTTCACCAAAGCTCAGACGGTGAAATACGCCGGTATCGCTTCGGTCGCTCCGGGCTACGCCGATATTTCCGCCGTGCTCTTCAATCCAGCCCTGCCCGCCACCATGATGAGCCGCGAGCTTTCCTTAATGTCCGAACAGGGGTTTGCCGACGATATTTGCGGCGGGTTCATTTACGGCGTCCCGGTCCGGCGCGGCGTCGTCACGGGCGGGATCACGTACTACGACCTCGGCGACGCGGAATTGAACTGGGTGGAGAACGGTCGGCTTGTGAGCGAAACGGTCAAGGCCCAGAGCGACATGATGGGATTCATCTCGTATGCCGGCAGGGTCTCCGGGTCCGTCTGCATGGGTATGTCTCTAAAAGGCGCGTCCAGCGAGATAGCCCAGCGGGAATCGGCAATGGCATTCGCCTGCGACGCGGGCGCGGCCGTCAGCCTCAATGAACACCGTTCTCTTTCCATTGCCGTCAGAAATATCGGCAGCTCGACGCCGTTCATCAGTAAAAAATCCCCGTTGCCTTCCAGCATGGTGTTCGCCTGTAATGTGTCCGGCCAGCTGACCGGGTGGTACTATGTCGCGGCGGCCGGGGGGAACTATTTGATCAACGACGATCTGCTTGTGCCCGAGGCAGGTTTGGAAGTGGGGACCGGCGCCGTCCTGTTCGATGTCGCCTGCCGGCTGAACAGCGAGGAATTCCCGGCAAGCGCCGGTTTCGGCCTTGTCGTCGGCTCGATCTTTTTCCAGTATATCTGCTCCCCCGGAATGAACGTCGGCACCATGCACCGCCTGGGCATTACCTACCGCTTTACCAGCTGATCTATTTTCACAAAAAATTTGCAAATCTTCCCATCCCATTACCCGCCACAGCGGTAATACACATAACAGATGTGCGTTCCCCTGCGTTTTTTCAAAGAAGCAGTGTGATTTACGCTTCGCCCCATAGAAAGCCGCAAAAACTATTGACAATTGTATGGCCATCATATATACTTATTATGCTCTGCACGGCCTAAAGTCCCGCGGATGATTTAGAAAAAAGAATGATAAGACCTGCCGAACTGATTTTTAAAGGTTCCTTTCACAATGCGGTCAGGAAAAAGATGTTTTTTTTCTTTCCCTTCGCGTGCCTGGTCTTTTTTTCGTCTTTTTCCGGCGCGGCGATCGAGAATGAAGGGGATCTGCATTTTGGATTCGCCAAAAACCATTACAAGAACAAAAACATCGTCGAAGCCTCGCGCATACTGAAGGAGATTGTTTTCTACTATGACACCGAGAACCTGTCCGCTTACCGCCTCCTGATCAGGATTTACAGGGAACAGGGCGATAAAGAGAACGCGGCCCGGCTTGAAGATCTGTACGTGAAAGTAAAAGTGGCAAAAGAAGCCCGCGCGGCGGGAAAGAAGGTTAAGCTCGCGCCGCTTGAAGCTCTGCAAAAGGGACTGCCCCAGGAGAAGATCGAAGCCTGTCGTATCCTCGGGGAGCAGCGGGATGAAAAGGCCATACCGTATCTGGTCGAGGCATTGTCCGACCCGTACTACAACTTCTATCTTGGTGTTTTTGAGGTGCGTAAAGCGGCGTCCGAAAGCCTTGTTCTCTTCGGTGAAAGCGCTTTCCCGCACCTCGTCAAAGCGGCAGATTCTGCCGATGGAGAGACCCGCTGGAGCGCGGTGCTGACTTTAAGCAACCAGCGGTTCCAGGAGCCTCTCCGCTCGCGGGCCGCGGGCGTTTTTGTCCGGTCATTGAAAGATCCTTACAGCAAGGTCAGGATGGTGGCTGTTAAAGGCGCCGCGGAGAACGATCTGAAGGACGCCATCCCCGATATCACCGCTTTGTGCGGCGATGCCGACGCGGAAGTGCGCTATATGGCGGTGGTCGCTTTGGGGGGGCTTTGCAGGGGGGGGGAAACCTGTACCCCTTCGGTGGAAGCGCTTGCGAAGCTTTTAGACGACAAGGACAAGAAAGTCGCTAACGAGGCTATCCGTTCCCTCGTGTCCATCGGGGATGAAAAAGAGATCACGCCCCGCCTGCTGGAGATCGCGGGGAACGAAAAGCGGGAAACCATTACACGCTGGTACGCCATAAAAGGGCTGGGCGGATTATTGTCCGGCAGGGGTATCGAGCAGATAGAAAAGATCCTTGAGAGCGATAACTTCTGGCTGAAAAGCGCGGCGGCGGTGGCGCTGGGGCGTTCCGCGCCGGAAGATAGCAGCGGAAGCGCGGCGGCTCTTTATCAGAAGAGCAGCAAGGTTTACGACGATACGATGCTGAAGCTGACGCTTTCCTCGCCGGTCGTTTACGAGGAAGCCCGGCTGAACGGCATAGAAAGGGCCCTGGGGTACCTTGCTTCGCAGCAGCTGCCCGACGGCAGCCTCCAGTCGTTCTATCCGCTGGGTACCACCCAGCTTGCAATGCTCTGTTTCCAGAAACACGGATACCCGCAGGGGCATCCGTTCATCAAAAAAGGCATGGAGTACATGCTTCTTCAAAAGAGGGATGACGGCAGTTTTTACTCCGATGTCCGTTCCGAAAACGAAGAGCCCGGGAATAACAAGATCGTTTTCACCACGTCGCTGGCGATCAGGATACTCGCGGCGGCCGGCAGCCCGGAATATGAGCCCGTTATCAGGAATGCCATGAAATGGATACAGAGCATCCAGAATCCGGACGGCGGATTCGGGTACTTCAAAGGCTCACGATCAGACATCACGGCGACGATATTCGCCGTCTCCGGGCTGGTCGCCGCGTATGACTATCTCGGCTTGCCGAAAACGGACGAGGCCTGGATAAAGACGCAGGACTACGTGACGGGCATGCAGAACGAGGACGGCGGCTTCGGCTACAACAAAGAGGAATGTCCGGACTCGTACGGCTCGGCGACGGCCTCCGGCATAATGGCGCTGCATTACTGCGGCGCGGGGGAAAAACTGACGGGTAAAGCGGTGGACTGGACTGCCGCGCACTACGGTTGGGAATCCAACCCGCTTGATCCGAACCCCCGCCATTACCAGTACTACGTGCAGGAACTGGCCGCTGCGTATCATCTGACCGGCAGGGAAACCATCAAGGACAAGAACGGCGTTGTCCATCACTGGTTCAGCGAGGTCAGCAGAAAACTTTTAAATGAGCAGGACAAGGGGGGGTGGTGGGTGAGTGACAAGGAACCTCTTTTCACAACGTACCTTGTCGGCGTTCTCCAGCTCGAGAAAGCCAGTGCCGCCCTTGAGGGGATGTGACATGAAAACCAGACCGCTGTTCAACATTCTGCTGGGACTGCTGTGCGTGACGGTCTTTGCCTCGACGGGTTTTGCGGCAAGGATACTGCTCATGCCCTCGCGATACGCCATGGTGATCAAGGGTCTCACCGATCAAATCGCCAATACGGGGGAGTGGGACAACCTGCATCTTTGGGCTATTGCCTACCCGGATGAAGGCCATACAACGATTAACGAGCTCGCGGGTTGCACCTTCCACTGGCGGGTCAAGGGAATAGACTCGATGGTTTACTCGCATCAGATCACTGAGACTGAAGCGTCGCGGGGGATATTGGATATGAGCGCCCCCATGTTCGATTTTGCGGGTGTCACTACCAATTCCGGAACTGATGATACCGCGTGTTACACGGCCGAGTTTTATATAACGAAAATTGGAAGCAGCGGGTCAGACGAATATACGGATATTTACAACCAGCATGACTCTGTAGAGGTTCCGATTTACTTGAGAGATTTTACTCCTCCTACTTCTCCTACATGGTCGCAGTTGTACCGTGACTATCCCGGCACAATCTGCCTCATGGATTACCTTGAAAATATTGCCCGCGGCAGGGGCATCCGCCATCTCCTGCTGAGTCAGCAGTCGGACGGCCGCTGGGACAGTCAGCTGTACACGGGCGCTCCGGTGACTTCGAACGGGTACAACTGTCCAATAGGCGTCACAGGTATCGTAATGGCGGCCCTCGGTTCCGATCCGGGGACGATCTATTATGCGAAAACCCTGGAAAATTATGTTGCGGCTTCAAACAACGCGCAGGCATACCTGCGCGGTAGAATGGAAGCCAACGGCGGTATGGTGTATTTCAATAACCCCCTGACCAGAAAATACGCCAACTACGAGCAGGGTGCCGCGTTGATGGGGCTGTCGCTGCAGCCTGCCATAACGGGTTTCGGACCTAATTTCACAGATTTTGCAAAGAAAATGGCAAGATGGTTCGATTCGACCCAGAACAAAGCGGGACTGGTGCCCGGAGGATGGCGTTACTGCGGTTCGTATACCGGCTTCAATTTTGACGCTTTGGACGATGCCGATCTTTCCGCTTCACAATGGCCCGTACTGGGGCTTCTGACCGCGAGAGCAAGGATCGCGCGTGATTCCGGAAATTCCGCAGTTATTCTTGATGATTTTGACAATGTCGCAAGCGATCTCAAAACACAACTGCGGCGTTACGCGCGGGCGGTGCAAAGTGAAACAGGAGTTCACAAGGGCGGCGCTTACTATGGCGCCTACAATCCTTCGCTGCAGAAATGGGACACCGCCAGAACTTTCGGAGCCGAAGGCAAAGGTCCTTACGGAGATGTGCTTCCGAATCCCAGGGTCGAAATCGATCCCGGTTCAGAGATCGACTACTACCACGATTACCACCCGCACAATCTGGCATCCGTGCTCACTGTTCCCGCTGTCGGAAGGGTACAGCGCGAATGGACTACGCCGGGAAGCGCTGCCAGGCCGGGGCAATGGGTTACTAAGTCTCTTGGCTACAGCGCGAGGCTTACTGGTATATACGGCACCTACTCCGGCGGCAACTGCAGAATTACGCTTAATCTGCCCGATCCGAATTCTTCCGGGTTTGAGGGTTGGGTGAATCACGGGTGCTCGGCATATTTATACAACGGCGTTTATTCTATCTACCTTATTCTTAACGTCAACCCCACTTATGCGCCGGGGGATCCCAGTCAGGACTGGAAAATCAGGTATATTAACGGTAATGTGCCGTATTTCAACATAGTGGGAGCATCCGGGTATGCGCTTCCGATTAATTCGGGAAATCCCGATCCTTCATGGCAAGGTATCGGCACCTGCCAGATTTATGAGAAGAGGCCGGCTACCATGAGGGATGTGGAATGTGTCTTTACCCCCGGGAATGCTTATGTTTACGTCAATTCCCAGGTCGAAGCGAATTACATAAATTCCAGCAACCTGTATGTGTCTTCGTATAGAGAGTGGGACCCGGGCCAGACGGCCGTGCCCGCGATCCATCACTACGAATGGAACAACGACGTAACTATGTTCGGCATGCCGTCCGAGATGGCATACAATGAGCGTTGGCTTTTGGGGACTTCGTCCCTGTTCACCATGATGAGGTATCTGAACATTTCCGCCACCGACGATTATTACAAGGGGGCGCTTGACGCGATGTATTCTCAGATGGTGACATTTCAAGCGCAGGGATTCCAGACCACCAGCACGGTTGACCGTGGGGCCAGGGGCCTTGACCTCTACACGATGTTCTGCGTTACAAAAGCTCTGAAGGCAAACAGCAGTTTCTACGGTTCCTTCGCGAAGCCCGCCCTGATGAATAATCCGGCTCAGACCATGAATACCTGGCGGGAGAAATTTGTCCAAGCCATTCTCGAGAACATCGAAAGCACCGGCTACCGGAAGGATAGCTGGGAGATGCCCGGGAGCAGCGTGCTTGGCACGGCGCTTGCTGTTCTGATACTGAAGGAAGAACCTCCATATGTGCCTCTGCTGATGACCCGGAACGAAACCCCCGCTGGCCCCCGGCGGTTACAGGCTTTTATCAAACAGGATAAATAATGTCAATAGCCCCCTTAAGAAAAAAGTATCTCGGCGAAATACTTCTGGCGCAGAACCTGATCACCAAGGAGCAGTTGTCGCAGTCCCTTGCTGAACAGAAGACGTCCAAACAGAGGCTCGGCGCCATTCTGGTAAAAAAGGGTTTCATTACCGAACAGGCGCTGATGAAAGCGCTGGCGGCTTCGTACGGGATGCCGCTGACCAGGCTGACGGACGTCAATATAGAAGGGGACGCCCTGCGGGCCCTTTCGGAAAAGATGGCGCGCAGGTTCTGCGTCCTGCCGATCTCGGTCAAGGGCAGCGTGCTCAAGATCGCCACCGCGGACCCGTCCAATGTGGCGGTCAACGACGAAATAGCGATGTCCACCGGCCTGAAGGTTTCCGCGGTGCTTTCCACGGAAAACGAGATAAAGGATTCGATAGAACGCTATTACGGCGGCAGGCTGGTGGAGGACAGCAACCTCGAACAGGACGAGGTTGCCGAGATCGACGACGCCGACGACACAATCGGCGAAGGCGAGGAAGGGGCCGAGGCCGCGCCCATAATCAGGTATGTCAACGCGCTCCTTTTCCAGGCGGTCAACAAGAAGGCCAGCGATATTCATATCGAACCGCAGGAAAAGGTGGCCGTGCTGAGGATGCGGCTTGACGGCCGGCTGATAGAGTTCCCGCCTCCGCCTCAGAAGTTCTATTCGGCAATTGTTTCGCGCGTCAAGATCATGGCCAACCTCGATATCGCCGAGCGGCGCCTGCCGCAGGACGGCAAGTGCAAGCTGAAAGTAGGCGATAAAAAGATAGACGTGCGCGTTTCCACCCTGCCGACGATATACGGGGAGAAGGTGGTCATGCGCGTGCTGGACCGTTCAAACGTCTCTCTCCGCCTGGACGATATGGGCGTCTCCGAGTCCGACATGAGCAAGCTGAAGGAGGCGTTTGAAGCGCCCTTCGGCATGATACTGGTCACCGGCCCGACGGGCAGCGGCAAAACCACGACGCTTTACACCGGGATCAACTATATCAACCGCCCGGACGTCAACATAGTGACCGCCGAAGACCCGGTCGAGTATGAACTGAAGAAGATCAACCAGGTGCAGGTAAAGCCGCAGATCGGGCTGACGTTCGCGGGCATACTGCGTTCGGTGCTGCGCCAGGATCCCGACGTGATAATGGTCGGAGAGATCCGCGACAGGGAAACCGCCGAGATCGCCATACAGTCGGCGCTCACGGGCCATCTTGTCCTTTCCACGCTCCATACCAACGACGCGGTCAGTTCGCTGAGCCGCCTGCGTTACATGGGAATAGAATCCTTCCTTGTGGCGGACGCGGTAAACCTCGTGGTCGCGCAGCGCCTTGTCAGAAAAATATGCCCCGGCTGCAAACAGGAACAGGATATCCCCCAGAAGATATTCATGAAGCTCGGGATACCCGAGGGCGAACGCCCGGTCTTTTACCACGGCAAAGGCTGCGACAAGTGCTTTGGTTCCGGGTACAAGGGCCGCACGGCCATCATGGAAATACTTTCGCTTTCACCGGCGATCAGGCAGATGCTGATGAGCGAAACGGACGACATAAAGATAAAAGAACAGGCGGTTAAAGAAGGAATGCGCACGCTGCGCGACCAGGCGCTTGATAAATTAAGGGACGGCATAACGACCGTGGAAGAAGTCATTTCGGTCACTTCGGCCAACTAGCGCCGGCGGGTCCCGCCAGGAGACGGTATGCAGCATCAATGGCAAGGCAAGATCATCGAAATGCTCCAGCTGATGGGCGAAAAGAACGCGTCCGACCTCCACATCAGCGCGGGGGTAAAGCCGCGCATGCGGGTCAACGGGCTGCTGCTCCCCATTGAATTTTCCGTGCTTTCGGTCGAGGAGTGCGACAACCTCCTGGGCAGCATCATGACGGAGGGAGACCGGAAGGTGTTCCAGGAACAGCAGGTCCTTGATTTTTCTTACGGGCGCGAGGACCTGGGCCGTTTCAGGATAAACATCTATTCCCAGCGGGGTTCGATGGCGGCTGCCATCCGCCGCCTGCCCAACCAGCCTCCCTCGATGGAAAGCCTCGGGCTGCCCGTTCAAACCATAAAGAAATTCTGTTCGTTGTCTCACGGCCTTTTTCTCGTGTGCGGGCCGGTCGGCAGCGGCAAGACGACGACGCTGGCTTCAATGATAGACTCCATCAACCACTCGCGAAGCTGCCATATCCTTTCAATAGAAGATCCCATCGAATACGTTCATAAAGACGAACTGAGCATGATCCACCAGCGGGAGATCCGCAGGGACACGTCGAACTTTTCCGACGCGCTGAAGTACGTCCTGCGCGAGGATCCCAATATCGTGGTCATAGGCGAGATGCGCGATTTGGAAACGATCTCTTCCGCCATAACTATCGCGGAGACAGGGCACCTTGTCCTGGCCACCCTGCATACCGGAGACACGAGCGAATCCATCAGCAGGATACTGGATGTGTTCCCCGCCTCCCAGCAGTCCCAGATATCGGTCCAGCTGGCGTACGCGCTGGTGGGGGCCGTCAACCAGATCCTTCTGCCTACGGCGGATAACGCCGGGCGGGTGCTGGCCACCGAGGTGATGGTCACGATACCCGCCGTTCAGAACCTTATCCGCGAGAACAAGATCGAGCAGATATATTCCCAGATCCAGATGGGCGCGTCCTACGGCATGCATTCGTTGAACCAGTCCCTTGCGGAACTGGTCAAGGCCGGAAGGATCGCCAAAGACGTTGCCTTTGCCAAGAGCAAAAGGTCGAAAGAATTACAAAAAATGCTGGAGAGATGAAAGTGGCGAAATTTAATTTCAAGGCGAAGAACGCATTAAACGAAGTGGTGGAAGGCGCCAGGAACGCGGTTTCCGAAAAGGAGCTGATCTCGGCGCTGCGCAACGAAGGCCTTGCCGTTTATTCGGTCGAAGAGGCCGCGGCGGAGGCCGGGGTCAAGGCCAGGATCAAGCAGATCAGGTCCGGCGGGCACGGCGGGGTCAACGCGCAGGACATTGCCGTGTTCTGCCGCCAGATGGCGACGCTTATCAACGCGGGCGTCAACATCCTTGACGCGATCGACGACATTTCCGAGATGGCGACCAGTTCCCGCCTGCGCGCCGTTCTTAAGACGGTCGGGAGTAACGTGCGCGAGGGCAGCACCCTTTCGGACGCGATGAAAAGGCACGACAAGGTGTTCGGCAGGGTATTCGTGTCGATGATAGAAGCCGGCGAAAAAAGCGGCAAGCTGGGCAAAGTGCTGCAGGATCTCGCGTCCTACACTGAAAACTCGGTGAAACTGCAGAGAAAAATGAAAGCCGCCAGCGTGTATCCGGCGTTCATAGTGTGTTTCCTGATCGCGACGATGATGGTGCTGGTGCTGTTCATCATTCCGCGTTTTGAATCCATGTTCGCCTCCTTCGGCGCCGAACTGCCTTTGCCGACGAAGATCGTCATGGGATTCAGCCGCGCCGTCATTAACAACATCATGCTTATCATTCTGGCGGTGGCGGGAGCGGTGACGGGCGTCGTCATGTCCTACAAGACTCCGGCCGGCAGGATGATCATAGACCGCTTTGTGCTGAGCATCCCGATTTTCGGTCCCATTGTGAAGAAGGTCGTGTTCGCCCGGTTCTTTCAAACGTTCGGAACCCTGCTCCGCAGCGGCGTGGACATTGTCGCTTCGCTGGAGATTGCCGCGCGGGTCACCAACAGCCTGCCGGTGCAGCGTGTCATTGAAACCATAAGGACAAAGGTCATTGAGGGATCGTCTCTTTCAGCGGAGATGGAGAAGCACGGCATTTTCCCGCGCATGGTGGTCCGGATGACCGCGGTGGGCGAAAAATCGGGCCAGATAGACGAGATGTGCGAAAAAATGTCGGACTATTACAGCGACGAAGTGGATACGGCGGTAGCCGCCATGAGCTCCATCATTGAGCCTCTCCTTATCGTGCTGCTGGGCATAGTGGTGGGAGTCGCGGTGGTCGCAATGTATCTGCCGATATTCAAGCTTGCTGGCGCTATGATGGGAAAATGAGGTCCGGGAGGTGAAACGGATTTTCCGGGTTTTTTGAAAGGATTCCGGCTGCCGGGATATTCCGGCCGACGGACGGCAGGAGCGCTGAATTTTTTGGCGTAAACATTATCGAGGAGGATCATCAGTCATGAAACGCACAGGGAAGAAGGGTTTTACACTTATCGAGCTGGTCATTGTCATCGTCATCATCGGCATTCTTGCCATCATCGCCGTCCCGATCTACCGCGGGTACACCCGCCGTGCGATGGCGGCTGAGGGAAGAGCGTTGGTCGGATCGGTCGCTTCGGCGCAGAGAATATACTTTGCCGAACATTCCACCAGCGGGGCACCGTATCTGGCTGTGGCGAATACAGGTTATAACGCGACGCTTGATGTCGATGCCAGGTCGAACCGGTATTTCACCACTTACAGCGTTACCGCGGGTGCTAACAACTTTGCGGTCACGACAAATGGGACCGGTGACGCGGCCGGCATAACGGTTACACTGACACAAACCACAGGCGCTCAGCCCGTGATAACGGAAACGCTTAACTAAGGCCGCGATAAGGTGTCTGGTGAGAACGGCTCCGGCCGTTCTCACCGGGAGGTATTCAAATGCGCAGAGGCTTCACTCTTATCGAGCTCGTAATAACCATCGTAATTATCGGGATATTGAGCATTATCGCGGTCCCGGTGTACCGCGGATACACGCGCCGCGCGATGGCCGCTGAAGCCAGGGCGCTGGTAGGTGCGGTAGCGGCCGCCCAGAGGGTATTCTATGCCGAGTACCGGTCGTATTTAACGCTTGGCAGCCCCGCCGTGGCGGGGCTCGACCGGAACCTGACCGGGACGGCGTTGAACACCACGCTTGACGTCGATGCCCGGAACAACAGGTATTTTACCTCGTTCACGGTCACCGGCGGGGCGAACAATTACTCTGTGACGACTAACGGCGTTGGGGACGCGACGGGGATCTCCGTAACGCTGAATCAACGCATCGGCGGACAGCCGCAGGTTATCGAAAACGGACTTTGACGGGAGCGGAACGTTGAACGCAACGGCATACGGGCGGCACGCATCGAAGGGGTTTAC
The DNA here is from genome assembly GCA_964577205.1 of uncultured Elusimicrobiales bacterium. Lineage (GTDB taxonomy): Bacteria > Elusimicrobiota > Endomicrobiia > Endomicrobiales > CAIRNS01 > CAZNYG01. Next base: position 13,232 of record CAZNYG010000038.1, read on the forward strand.
TCTTGTAGAGGTGATGATAGCGGTGATCATTTTCTCGATCACCATGCTCTACGGGCTGTCTTTTTTCGCGTTCAGCGCCCGCCACGTGGCGAAGGCAAAGGACTACACGTTCGCGCTGCAGCTCGCAAGGGACGCGCTGGAGTCCGCGAAGCTGGACGCGTATGACGCCGTCCCGATCCATCCTGACGCGCGCACCGCGACAATGCCCAGCGAAGAAGGTATCCAGTTTTCAAGTCGCCTCACTTCGCGCGTGGTCGCGGCGGCGAACGCCGAGCCGTACAAGCTGGTGACGGTTGATGTCAATTGGGTGGACAACGGGATGCCGCTTCAGATCAGCGTTAACACGATAATAAGCCCATGAAACGCGATATAGTGAACGATCATCAGGCTCACGCCGGCATGACGCTGGTCGAGCTGCTTATAACGATCATAATCAGCAGCATCATGGCGCTGACCGCGGGGGTGGTCCTGTTCCATACGCAGGTGTCATGGTTCAGGTCGGTGGACAAGGTGCAGGTGGAACAGAATCTGCGCGTCATGCGCGCCATGGTGGAATACGAGATCAGAAGTTCAACGGGGATCGCGGCTGGTGCCGGCGACAGGATCTTTCTTGATCCGGCCGGACAGAGGATCAGCTACGTTACTCTCCCGGCCGGCCAGTTCCATTCCATTTACCGGCAAGGCTCCCGGATACTGCTCAACACGGGGAATGCCGATCAGGTACTGCTGGACAACGTTACGGGTTTTTCCATTTCGCGGGACAACGTCGAGCGTAACCGGTTCCGGTTCTCCATCGTGCAGAGGGTCGTGTATGACAATACGACCGGCGCCGCGGTGGACCGGCAGTTCAGTTTTGACGTCTATTCGCGGAACACGGACAGATAAAGGCAGGGTGCTATGAAGAACGAACGCGGCTCCATACTGTTCATGGTAATAATCTTCACCATCATACTCAGCATGGTGGGCCTTGCCACGATCTACATGACCCATATGGAAGAGATCTACGCGCGGACCGAGCTGCAAAAGACGCAGGTGTTTTATCTGGCTGAAGCCGGCCTCGAAAGGGGGCGCGCCTGGCTGCAGAACCGTGGGCAGTATCCAGATCGCGACGAAAACGGCAATGCGGTCGCGAACATCATACCTTTCAGGACCGCCGCGCGCCCGGACGGGACAGTTGATTATCCGGGCATGACGAACGGTCAGTACAGGGTCCACATCGTTCCCGATCCCGGCAACGCGGCCAATTTCAGGAAAAAATATACTATCGTGTCTCAAGGACTGATCACCAACGGAGCGGGGGCCGTAACCTTTGGTAAAACCGTACAGCGGGACTTTGAAACGAACAACATGCAGCAGTACGTGTATTACAGCGAAATAGAAACGTCGGCGGGCGATGACCAAAATACATTTAACAACGAGTCTAACAAGAACAATTATAGATACTGGTGCTCCGATCCCAGCACTATGTACTTCTCCGACAAGGACACGGTCCAAGGGTATGCCTTCGCGAACAATCAACAAATGTATTTCTGTGCCGCACCGAACCGTGATTTACCGCAAGCACTAAAGAGGGCATTCCATTCGAATCAGTATGCTGCCGTCTATCCATATGCGTGGGGATTTAACGGACGGTGTGCTCCATGGGCCTTGGACATTTGGCAGGTAGAGGGCAGGGGGACAATGCTTTTTGACTCGTGGGACAACGAAATAGCCGCTTTGAAAGCCCGCGCCCAACTCGGCGGGAGAGGGCTTTATGTCCCGGGAAACTGCACGATCAATTTGTCGGGAGGATTGGGATCAGACCCGCCGACAGTAAAGGTCAACAATTCCCTTGTGCCCCCCGATGTCGCTCTTATTTTTGCTGAAGGAAATATTGAGCTCTCACAAGCAGCGGCTTCTCGCTTCAGAAGGTACATTACGATAGTTTCCAGGGGCACTGTGACGATACGAGACCACATACTGGGCATTGGCAGTCCGTCTGACAGGGCCGTGCTGGGCATTGTCGCGAACGGCAGCATAGAGATCTGGCCTTACCAGTCCGCATTCGGCCCCAGGATCCACGCCTTGATGATGACCAAAGCAGGGTTCGTGGTCAGGAACTGGAACATCCCGGACGCGTGGCTGGAGAACGGTACCAACAAAAACCGCCTGCACATTTCAGGCGGGCTGGTGCAGGAACAGAGAAGGCCCACGGGCCTTATCTACGGGGCGAGCGCGGGCACCGGGCTTTTCAGCGGGCTCGGCAAGGACTATCGTTACAACAACTCCCTGAGGGATCAGATACCGCCTTTCTTCCCTCTCGGGATGATCATACAGCGGGCTATGTGGATGGAAAGCCCGCTGGTCAGGGGCGAATAGTGGTCGGCATCGATATAGGGACAAAGAACATAAAGGCCTGTTCCGTCGGCTGCAGCGACGGGCGGACATTCGTTCTGCGTTCCGCTTTTATCACGGGATCTCCCGTCAGCAGCAAAGGCAACAGAGTTTCTCTTACCGCCCGTAAGATCAGGGAGGTTTTGCGCCGCGCCCGCGTTTCTGATCCAGTCGCGGCTTCTTCCCTTGGCGACAGCCAGGCGGTCATCCGGAACTTCAGTTTTCCCAGCCTTTCAGGCGCGGAACTTGAGAACGCCGTCAGGTTCGAGACCGAGCAGTCCATTTTCTCCGATCTGAACGAAATGTATTCCGATTACCAGCCTCTCCCTCCTGCCGGCGGCAATAAAACCGAGGTGCTCTTCGTGGCCGTTCCGAAAGCGGCGGCGGATGAACGGTTTGAGGTCCTGGCCAGGGCGGGGCTCTCGCTTCAATCTCTGGACATCGACAATCTCGCGGTCGCGGACGCGTACGCCATGCTGACTCCCGGCGCGCTCAAGGAGACCGTGGCTATTGCCGATATCGGCTATACGAACACAAATCTCTGCGTCGTCGACGGCGGCAAGGTCCGCTTCGCGCGTACCGTGGGTTTTGGCACCGCGGCCATCGCGGGAGAGATGGTAAAAGTGTACGGCATATCGCAGGAAACGGCCAGCGACCTGCTCCAGCACTCCGCCCTGTGGAACAAGACGGGCGTGCATATCAAAAGCCTCCTGAGGAAGTCTGCGGTGGATCTCATCGAAGCGGTATACCGTTCCATCGAGTACTGCATGAACAGGAAACTGTTCGTCAACGTGGACAGGATGCTCCTGACTGGCGGCGGCGCGGAGATCAGCGGTCTGGACCAGTTCGTTTCCGAAACGATCGGAATGCGCACCGAAAAATGGAATCCTTTCGACCACATAACGGCCCCGCAGCTGCGGCATAAAGAGTATGGCTGTCTGTTCGCGACGGCGGTCGGGCTTGCCCTGAGGGAGCATCTGTATGGAGCGTCTTAACCTTATCGGGGCCAAGGTCCGGAGAATGAGGCGGAGGAAGATGGTCATCCGCTGCTTTCTGGGCGCGTACGTTCTCCTGGCGGCGGTGTGCGTTTTTGGAGTGGCGCAGTTCCTGATGGCGGGAACGCGCATAGTCCGGCTGCAGTCCGAGATCGGCCGCGTATCAGCCGAGATAGAGAGCATAAAGGAGGAACAGGGGATGACGTCCCTGGAAAAAGAGTGGTCCGTGTTGAACGGCCGCCTTGACGCCGCTCGCAGGATGCTGGAACGGAAAACCTCCTGGTCCCGTAATCTCAGCGATCTCGCCGCCCTTCTGCCGCAGGGGATATGCATCAGGGACATTTCATCGCAGGACAGTTCAAAGACGACAACGGTGCGCCTGGCCGTAGTGTCCATGGCAAAAGAGGAGTACGAGGAAGTGAACGATTACATTTCCGCCCTGGAAAAAAGGTCGGGTTTCGGCAAAGGGATCCGCCTTGAGTCCCATGAGAAAAATAAGCTGGAAGGCAGGGCGGTTGAATTTTACGGGCTGACCCTGCCCGGAAAGACGGAACCCGTGACGGCGGAAAAATGAACATAGAAAATATAAGCTCAGCGCTGCAGGCGGCCGTACGGCCGTACATGAAATATGCGGGCTTGTTGATCGCCGCCCTGTTTTTTGTTATCATTATTTTCATACTGTTCATCCGCCCGGCATCGCGCCGCATCTCCACTCTGCGCGGCGAGCTTGCCGCGAGGCAGGAGACGGCGGCCCTGTACCGCTCTTTCAGCGGGATCAAAGGTTCGCTTGCCGGGAAAAGAGCGGCTATAAACTCGGCCCTTCAGCCTTTCGCGCCTTTGGTGAATATCGGGCAGAACAAGGATCAGGCGTATCTTTCGGAACTAAGCAGGATATGCAAGGAAAAAGGCATCGCGCTTGAGAGGCTTACCCCGTCACAGGAAAAAAATGAGACGATATGGCGTATCCAGTTCAAAGCGGCCTACGCGGACACGGTGAGCTTTTTTGCGGCGCTGGAAAATTTCTTTTCGATAACGTCGCTTTCCGTGGCCGGAGGGGGTACGACGGCCGTCAACAACGTTGAAGCGGTCATAATGCCTCTGCAGATGGAGATCCCGGCGCCGGCAGCGGCGGGGACGAAGGGGCCGGATTTCATGGAGCTCCACAGTAAGGCCGTCCAGACGCTCGCTGAGATCAGGCAGCTTTCGGCCGTTGCCACCGTCCCTGAAGGCATGAAACACAATCCGATGTTTTACCGCGACACGATATTTCCCGTGGACAAAAAAGGCGTTGTCATACACCCGCCGGATATTTCTATCGACAGTATCGTCTGGGACAACGAAAGCCCGCTGGTCATCGTTAAGGGCAAAATATTGAAGTCAGGGGACTTTATTGACGATGCTTTGATCCTCGCCATACGCGAAAACGCGATCACTGTCCGTTATAAAGCGCATAAGTTCACGATAAAATACATGAAAAGGGAGTTGAAATGAAAAGGGTCCTGTCGCTGTTGGTCGCCTTGTCGCTTTTCCTGCCGGTTTACGCGGTCGATGGGTATGAAGACAAGCCCGCGCCTCAGCAAAAACGGCTTATTTCGCTGGATTTCCAGGAGACCCCGATCAGCACCGTCCTGGAAGTGCTGAGCATGAAAACGGGGTATAAGTTCATAACGGACAGCGAACTGGCCCGACGCCGGGTAATCTTCACTCTGAAGGATGTTACTCCGGAAGAAGCGCTCGGCGCTCTTATGGACACTTACAACCTTTATTACGTGCGTCAGGCTAATACCGACATATACGTGATCAAGGCTAAGCAGGAAGGTGTGGTAAGGACGGTCTCAAAACTCATCTACTGCAATTACTCCTCGGCTTTCGACCTGCAGAACGCGCTGCGCCCCAAGATCACCCAGAGCGGCAGCATAAGTTCGGACAACCGCAGCAACACCATCGTGGTGACCGACATCGCCGATAACGTTGACAAGATCGAAGAGATAGTAAAGGAACTGGACGTCCCTCCGCTGCAGGTTGTGCTGGAAGCGAAGATCGTGGACGTCAAGATAGATTCTTCACTGAAGACCGGCGTCAACATAACCGATATTTATAAATCGGCTAACATGTGGGTCAGCCCGCTTGAACTGGCGCGGACGTACCACATAGAGGATTACAAAACCACCAAGGCGGCGGTATCTCCGGAAGCCACGTACCGGCAGGATTTCGCCCCCGGAGGAGCCTTCGAATCTTCGACCAATCCCCGCTTCGGCATCGCGCTCCTTTCCGGCGATTACAGCGTTCAGGCGGCCATTGAGGCCCTCAAGACGGCAGGCGACGCGAAAGTGCTGACGAACCCGAAACTGCTCGTTGTCAACAACCAGGAAGCCACGATAGATATAGTCGAGCAGGTGCCCTATAAAGAGACCGTCGCGACCGGCGCCCAGACGACCACCACGGTGCAGTTCAAGGATGTCGGCATAAAGCTCAGAGTGCGCCCGATGATCAACCGTCAAGACGCCATAATCCTCAGCGTCGTGCCCGAACAGAGCTTCAGAGCCGGCACTCTGGACGGCATACCCATTATCAATACCAGCCGCGCGAACACGACTTTCATGATGAAGGACGGCGAAACGGCGGTCATCGGCGGATTGATCCGCGAGAACGATTCCCTTTCCGAATCCAAGGTGCCCCTGCTGGGCGACATACCGATCATCGGCCTGCTTTTCAAAAAATCGGAAAAGACCAAAGCGCGCGCTGAACTGACGATCTTCATCACCGCGCGGATAGTTAGATGACAGAGGCAGCCGATCAATGATATTCCCGAAAGCGCATATCCTTGTCATAGAGGACGAGGAGTCAAACCGGAGCAGTCTTGTCGACATACTCGAGAGCGAAGGGTTTGCCGTTTCAGCCGCGGAGAACGGCGCGGCCGCGCTTGAGCTGACGAACAAGTGGATCTTTGACGTGCTCCTTGTCGACTATAACCTCCCCGACGTAAACGGTATTGACATTATCAGGCAGATCCTGAAGGTGTCGAAAGAATCGGTGCCCGTTATCATAACAGGCTCAAGTTCTCTGGAGACGGCCCTGGAGGGGATGCGCATCGGTGTCCACGATTACCTGGTGAAGCCGGTCGATCCTGGCGAGCTGCTGTCGATCATTAAAACGATCCTGAGAGAAAGAGAAGAGTTCCGCAGGGCCAAGGACACGTTCCATTCTTCGATCCAGGACCTGAAAAAAGGCGATCCGGGCGCGATAGTTAATGTTGTGACAGGCGAATCGTTCGATTTCAAGGACGACGGTTCGACGCCTTTTCTGACGCGCATGCTCGAGGCGGTTAAAACGTATTTTCGTTAGAATACATTTTAAAGGGTGGACTATGAAAACACGATCTCTGGCTGGCGCCGTTCTCCTTATGGGAGTCATGCTGGCGGGACAGGACACATTCGGGATACAGAAGAAAGATGAGGCTTCCGTCCTGGGCGTCCAGGATGTCCGCGCCTCTGACGGAGCGACAAAAAAGCAGCGTAACGAATCGGAACGCTTCCTGAAGGAAGCGGTTTATCACTATGAGCACGGGGATCTTGTGGCGGCGTCCCGCTACATTGAACGGTCTCTCGGAGCGTTCGAACAAAACCCTGTCGCCATGAACCTCAAACAGAAGATCGGGGTCATCAGCGGGCGCATGGATCGCGCGCGCGCCTCGCTTCTTCTCGAATACTACGACAACGCTAA
>CAZNYG010000039.1:0-19318 GCA_964577205.1 uncultured Elusimicrobiales bacterium
GGTAAAGCAGTCCGACGCCGATCATCGGAAGACCCATGTCGCTGGCGGATTTCATATGGTCGCCCGCGAGTATGCCGAGCCCGCCTGAATAGATCGGAAGGCTTTCATGGATGCCGAATTCCGTGGAGAAATAGGCTATGCGCGAATCCTTGTGCTCCGGGAACTCGTTTGAATACCAGGTCTGAAGGTCCATGTAGCGGTTCAATTCGTGCTGAATATGTTCAAGATGGGTCAGGAAACTGTCATCCTGTGAAAGTTCGACCAGGCGGTCCTGGCTTATCGCACCGAGAAGACGTATGGGATTGTGATAGTATTTTTCCCACATGTCGCGGTCAATGCGGCGGAACAGTTCGATAGCTTCGCTGTTCCACATCCACCACAGGTTATAGGCAATGTCAAGAATGGGTTTCAGGTTTTCGGGTAAAGACGGGACAACGACGTACTGGCGGGCGTTCTTGAGAAGATGCTTTTCTTCGTTCAGATTGAAAAGGTCCTTGTTCATTCAGGGCTCCTTAATTTCAGAGAACGGCGGACTGATGCCGTTCAATGAAAATAAATGCTTCGCAATAACGGCGAAAAACAGGCTAATAGGATATTTTTAAAGTCAACGGTGATCCGCCTTTAAAGCGCGGTTTCGGCCTGATCATGATTATATAAAAAAAAGAGCACTAAATCATCAGGTTTCATTTACGGGAGAAAAGAAGGAAAGGCAGGTATGGAGGCTTTGAAAAATCATAAGCGGGCGATGGGGCTTGAACCCACGACCTACTCGTTGGCAACGAGTCGTTCTACCGCTGAACTACGCCCGCTTCACTGCTGCAAAATATCTGGTGCTGGGGGCGGGACTTGAACCCGCATCCCTTTCGAGACACGCCCCTCAAACGTGCGCGTATGCCAATTCCGCCACCCCAGCATCCCGTTGCGCCGCAGGCCGGATCACTTCACCGGAGACGGTGGCTCAACCGGAATATAAGGTATCTGATTAGTCACAGAACGCATTCCGATGCGCGATGTCATGACCGTCAACAACAGCGATGTCAGCATGAACATTATTGCCATGACGACAGTGACTTTCTTTATAAAAGCCATGCCTGAAGGCGCGCTGAAAAGCTGATCTGATCCGCCGCCGCCGAAAAGGCCGGCTATGCCGGATCCTTTTCCCGCCTGCAGAAGAACTATGAGGATCAGGCCGACACAAACTATGATATGTACCACTAAAAGGAAAATATACATTTGAATAATTATACCACACTCTCGTTAAAATTGCAAGCTTTTCGACGCTCACTTGTCCGGCAGCGCCGCGATGCCGGGGAGTTCTTTTCCTTCGAGGAACTCGAGAGACGCGCCGCCGCCCGTAGATATATGGGTGATCTTCTTATCGACGCCCGCTTTCTTGACCGCCGCGACGGAGTCGCCGCCGCCGACGACCGATATGGCACCTTTTTCCGTTGATTGCGCGACCAGCCTGGCCAGTTCGACCGTTCCCTTGGAGAACTGCTCTATTTCAAATACTCCGAGCGGCCCGTTCCATACGATCGTTCTCGATTCCTTTACGACCGGCGCGATGCGCTGCATCGTCATGGGGCCTACGTCGACGCCGATAAACCCGGCGGGTATCTCGGCCTCGTCCGTTTCCCTGATCGTGGCGCCGTCGGCGACCTTCTTGTTGGCGAAATCGATCTTGTCGACGATCACATGGTCCATCGGAATGAACAGGCGGATCTTCTTTTCCTGCGCTTTCCGGTAAAGCTCTTTGGCCACGTCGATCTTGTCGGCTTCAACGAGAGAATTTCCCGTCTCGATGCCTTCCGCTTTAAGGAAAGTGTAAGCCATAGCCCCGCCGATTATAAGGGAGTCCACTTTGTCCAGGAGGTTTTCAATGACATCAATTTTGTCGGATACTTTCGCTCCGCCCAGGATGGCAAGGAACGGACGCTGCGGTTTGTTCAACGCTTCGCCGAGGAACTTCAGTTCCTTTTCAACGAGGGATCCGGCACCGGCGTCTTTAAGATATTTAACTATACCCGCCGTAGAGGCATGGGCGCGGTGGACCGTGCCGAACGCGTCCTGGACGAATGCCTGGCCGAGAGAAGCGAGCTGCCTGGCGAAAGCGTCGTCGTTCTTCTCTTCTTCAGGGTGGAAACGGAGGTTTTCAAGAAGAAGTATCTGCCCGGGCTTAAGCTCTTCGGCCATTTTTTTGACTTCAGGGCCGACACAGTCCGGCGCGAAAAGCACTTCCCTGCCAAGCAGTTCACCCAGCCGTCCGGCCGCCGGTTTAAGGCTCATGGCCGGGACGGCCTTCCCTTTGGGCCTGCCGAGATGCGACATCAGTATTATCGCGGCATTCTGCTCCAGAAGATACTCTACGGTAGGAAGCGAGGCGACGATACGTTTGTCGTTGGTAATGGCCTGTTTTTCATCCAGCGGTACGTTATAATCGACGCGGACCATGACTTTTTTGCCCGCGAGGTTCATATCTTTCAACGTTCTTTTCATAGTATTCGCCTCCAGGAGAACGGGAAAAGTCATGCCTGCATGACGATGCCGCCATACAGGCATGACCCGTTATCCCGCTGAATTACATTTTTGAGGAAATGAACCTGACAAGGTCAACGACACGGTTGGAATAACCCCATTCGTTGTCGTACCAGGAAAGGACTTTGACGAAATTGCCCTGAATGACCTTGGTGCTCTTCGCGTCAAGGAACGAGCTCAGCGGGCAATGGTTGAAATCGATGGACACAAGCGGGTCTTCCGTGTATCCGAGGATCCCTTTGAGCTTGCCTTCGGAGGCCGCTTTCATTGCCGCGTTGATCTCTTCAACGGTCGCAGGCTTTCCGAGAGTTACTGTGAGGTCAACGACCGACACGTTGGGGGTCGGAACGCGGATGGCGAAGCCGTCAAGCTTCCCTTTAAGCTCGGGGATGACAAGGGAGATCGCTTTTGCCGCTCCGGTAGATGTCGGTATCATGGAAAGCGCGGCGGCGCGGGCGCGGCGAAGGTCTGAATGCGCCATATCCTGGATGCGCTGATCGTTCGTGTAGGCGTGAATAGTGGTCATGAGGCCTTTTTCAATTCCCCAGTTGTCCTGAAGTACCTTGGCTACCGGCGCGAGGCAGTTCGTGGTGCAGGAAGCGTTTGAAATAACATTGTGATTTTCGGGATCATAGTTGTTCTCGTTCAAGCCAAGAACGATCGTGATGTCTTCGCCTTCGGCCGGAGCGGAAATGATGACCTTTTTGGCTCCACCTTTAGTGATATGGTTCTCGGCGCCTTTAACTTCTTTCCCCTTCTTATTGACGCCGTCTTTTTTGACCGTGAAAAGGCCGGTCGATTCAACGACTACTTCGACGCCCAGGTCTTTCCAGGGAAGTTCGCCCGGATCTCTCTTTTTAAGTACTTTAATGGCCTTTCCGTTGACCGAGATCTCATCTTCCGCGGTGGCTTTGACATCGCCGGGGAACTGGCCGTGGACCGAGTCATATTTCAAAAGATGCGCGTTGGTTTTGGCATCGAAAAGGTCGTTAACCGCGACCAGCTCGATGTTCTTGTCGTTTCTTTCCAGTATTGCGCGCGCGACTAAACGCCCGATCCTGCCGAAACCGTTAATGCCCACTTTCACTGTCATAGTACACTCCTCCTCGTTTATTTACAGATCGCTTTTGCGACTGAATTCACCATGAAATGGTATAAAAAAATTAACTTTCTGTCAAATCGGCGATTTCCCGGCATCAGGAAATCGCCGATCAGGAACGGCAAAAAAAATTAATCTCTCGCGACAGTGAGGCCGAATACTTTTTCCGCGCCGGCGCGGCGGAGGGCCGCGGCGCAGTATGAAAGGGTCGCACCGGTAGTGCAGATATCATCGACAAGAAGAATAGTGCGATTTTTCAAATCAATATGCTTATTCGATGAAAATACGTTTTTCAGGTTTTCGTATCTTTCCTCGCGGTTCAGATGGAACTGGGGGCGGCTGTACGCGGTCCGCCGCAAGGCATGGGCTATGACCGGTTTCCCCAGGTGAGCGGACAGCACGCGCGCGAGAAGCTCCGCCTGATTATAGCCACGGAAAAGACGGCGAAGCGGATGGAGCGGCACAGGGACTATCGCGTCGCATTCCCGCAAGAGCTTATGGTGGATCTCATATCCGGCTGTCAAAAGCCTGCCGAGGAAACGGTCGAGGAAATCCCGGTTCCCGTATTTGAACCTTTTGAGCAGATCGCGCGAAAGCCCTTCATACGCGACGCATGACCGGATAGCGGTTATATGCCGGGGAGGGCGGGCGCGGCAGTTGAAGCAGGACGCGCCTCCGTCCGGCAGCGGCACGCCGCAATGGACGCAGACAAGCCCGGCCATGAGAGGTATGCTCTCAACGCACGCGGAGCATACCCGGAAGCGGTCCTCGGGCGGTAACGTCACGCCGCAGCCGGAGCAGGTCACCGGAAAGAAAAAGCCCGCGACTCGGGCAGGGATTGATATCATAACAGGAACGGTCAGAACTGTATCGTCAGACGGCTGCTGGCCTCGATGGTGGTATAGTTCTCGTTGGGGTTATCCTTATACTGGAACCGCTCCCAGGCGAGTCCCATGGACAGACGGAAATTCTGCGAGACTTCATATTCGCCCGTAGAGCTGAGCCCGTAATTCGTGTTGTTGTCCCGTTCGACGTTCAGGCTGGAACGGTGAGCGACGTACTTGACCGTCGAATTGAAAATGAAACGGTTGGTCAGAGGCAGCGTCCTGCGCGTGAAGGGCAGCGGCAATCCGCGTGGGAACGACATATCGGCGTTCGCCTGTCCCGTGTATGAGTCGGTGAACAGCTGGCTGGACAGTTTGCCCAGGGCGTCCCTGTGCCAGTCCTGGCTGTTCTCGTAACGAAGACTGAACCGCCACGGCCCGCGGGTGAATCCGCCCGAGGTCGACCAGGCAAAGCTTTCCCCCTGGCCTGAAATGCGGCCCAGTATCAGGTCGCGGTCTTCATTGCTGGCCCTGGTGACCGCGAAGTTGATATCGTACTTCCTGATGAACATAAAGCGCCAGTCAGCTCCGTAAGATCTGCTCTCGCTGAATGAAACTGCCGCGGTTTCGACGGTCTTTCTCTGATGGCGCAGGTTAAGCTGGGTATCGGATACCCACTGTTCAAGGCCTGCTATGGTTTCCCACCGGCTCATGCCCAGTATCAGGTCCGGCCAGACCCGGGTATAGACATCGCGCTGGGTCCCAGTGATGTATGAGTGTTCGTCACTGCCCGTGTAGGTGAAGTTGGCGGTCAGTGTCTTGAGCGCGGCGAGGCGGCCCGGCAGCGCAAGCGCCTCAAGAGGATTATATCGGCCGGCGACGCGGATATCATCTTTCTGGACGATGGATTTAACGGTATACAATTCCGTAGTGCCGGAGGTAAGCGGTTTCAAATTATTGCCGCGTATCCAGAGCCGGTCCGCGGACGCGCCGACGGCGCTGAAACTGCTTTCGACGTTGTCGTACGAATCGGAGTCCTGGATGCGGTAGGATGAAGTGAAGTTCAATGACTGGAGGGAACGGGCCGAGGTCACGTCCCTGACCTGGAAATTCCACGTCACTTCGCCGTTGCTGCTGCGTTCGATGAATTTTGTTTCCGATGGATATTTTATGCTCCCGATCTGCGTGCTCATCGTGAGGTTGTAGTTCTCCCTGGTGTTGATGCTGTAGTTCAATGTCGGCTGCATCCAGTTGAATATCTTCAGGGAAGAGTTGGCGGAAACATCCTGGTTAAGGGATTTTGGATATTCGATCGCGGGAGCGAAATCGCGGTTCTTTTCCCGGATCCTGCTGACGTTGTAGGCCGGAGAGAAGTTGAATCCCTGCCAGGGGGTAAAGGGCGTCTTCATGCCCCAGGATTCAGTTATTTCGAGGGTGTGGTAGTCCTTGATCTGCAGGTACTCGTTGGCCGCCGCCGGGTCGAGGAAAGCGTTCGAATCAATGATCCGGGTGGAAGGGTACACGCGGAAGTAGGAATTGGACAGGCTGTAGTTCGCCTGAACTGCCGTCGGAAGCAGGGCGAACCGGAGCGGGTTCTGATAATCCATCGTCCCGGTCATCGTTTCACGGTCTTCGAGCCGCCGGATCTGCTGGGAATCGGTAATCCCGCGTGTGTACTGGCCGCTGAAATTCGGCAGGTATCCCCTGAGGCTGAGGCTGGTGCCGAACGATCCCTGGTAGGTGGTGACGCGGCCTTCATCGTAGATGGAAAGAAGGTCGTTCTGGTTCTGCACGACTGACGGTGTGACCGTCCTGGTGCGGTTGAGTTTCGCGTTGAATGGAACAAGAGTGATCCCTACGAGATCCAGGCCGCGGAAATCCACGTAGCCGTTGTCTTCGAGGTAATCGCGGTTATAGACGCCCGCGGAAAAAGTCTGGAAGTCGCGTCCGATCTCTTTTCTTCCCATGCCGAAGGCCAGAGCGCCGAACCTGCCCATGCCCGGGAGCGTAAAGTCGGCGTTGGCCCGCCATGCCGTTCCCGTCTTGGCTCTCGCTTCTGTCACGTGGATCTCGTTGACCCAGATCTCGCGGTCGCGGTCGGATGGCGTCATGGCCCCGCCGTTAGCGTAGACGCCTACCTTGATCTGGCTGATGTTCTGAAGTGATGGCGCGCCCACGATGGCGGTCACCGCGCCGTTCCCTCCCCCTTCTATTACCCAGTGGTCCGCCCGGGCTGACTGGCCCGCCTGCCTTATGCTAATGATGCTCCATGCCCTGTTGATGAGATCCTGCGTGATGGGTATCCTGTATTCGTAATAATTCGCGTCGCTGCCGCCGGCCTGGATGAAGAAAGTGTCGCCGGCCGTCAATGGATCGCAGTGGAGGAAGAGCCTGAGATTGTTGTAATTGGACAGATCGTACGCCCTGCCGGTATATACCAGTTTCGCGCCGGCACGCGCATTTTCCGTTGAGCTCAGTACTCGGTACTTTATCGACAGCGCCTGTTCGCGTTTGCGCGCGCGGTCTTCGTCGTCCCCCTCGTCGCCGTACAGGCTCTGATAGTCCGGATTGGTACCCAGAGGCGAGTATCCCGGAGTCTCGTTGTTGACAGCGGAGATCGTGACCGTCGTTATGCCGACGCTCGCCACATCCGGATCCCAGCGGTTCCCAGTCGTCGACAGGCTCGCGACCGAGACCCTTCCGACCAGCCTGCTTCGGGCTGATTCGGCGGGGTTCGCGCTCAGCGTCAGACGGACCTGGCGGATATATTTCCATTCTTCCGCGTTCGTTATGTTCAGCGGGATCTTGAGCAGTTTCCAGCCGTTCCAGTCCACGAACGTATGCGGGTTGCCTTCCGCGTCAAACGCGGTCCTGCCGTCCGAAGGGCCGTACGCTCCCGGGGTGTTGTCGAACGTGTCGAGGATCCCGTTGCCGTTCAGATCCTCCGTGTCCAGCCTTCCGTTGTTCGCCCCGACAGCAGTGGCGGAACCGTGTTCGGTTGGTACCGGTTCGTTAAAATTCCACCCGATGTCCTCTCCGGCATTCAGCGTTCCGTCCTCGTTCCTGTCTTCCGTGTCCGGCCGGGGGTTCGTGACCGCGTCGACGTCAACGTCTTCGTTGAACGTTCCGTATTCGACTGCCAGGAACGTTTGCGGGTCGCCTGCTCTGTAGTTCCCCCTGACCCACATTTCAATGAACTGCTTCTTTGAAAAATCCAGGCCGCTGGTGGAAAAACTCTGAACGATCGACGCCCTGTCGTGCACGCGCAGGTCGTAATCTATGTTCAGTATCTGCTGCTTTTCGTCCTTTTCAATTTCCGTCGAAGTGCTTATATCGCGTTTATAAACGTCTTCATTAGACCATTTGATGTCAGTCGACTCGTACCGCGTAAAGGACGGAGTGGCGCCATACCGCCATGACTCGTAGTACAAAGAGGCTGATTCCTCCATTTTTATGCCTTCCATGGATTCGACGATCGCCTTGCCCATGATGTTGGGGTTCTGCTGGCTTTGCGCCACTTCTCCGCTGAGGGAGACTTTCAACGGGGTCCCGGGTATCTCAATATTCTGGACCCTGGCATCCACTTCGCCGACCGCGAGGCTCGAAGGCGTCGTCCTGATGTCAGGCACCGCCTGTGTTTTCGCGGAGAAATCGTAGATGAAGCTGGAACCGATAAAGAAGTCCCTGGTCAGGGAAAGCTCTGAGCGGAGGCCGATGAGCGTCGAGCCGCCTGCAGACCCGAAGGGAGCGTAGTCGTAGGACACGTCAACGACCGTGCTTTCAGTGATGCGGTCTTCATTGAAGAGCGTCAGTATTCCGGCGTCATAGTCTATGAAATAGTCTTCGTTGTTTTTCAGCACCTTCCCGTCCATGGTGACCCGTTCCGACTGAGGAACGATGCCCGGACGGAGATTGAGTATCTTTATGCGGTAGCGGTACTCCGTCAAGAAATTATACCGGTGCGTTCCCAGCGTGTACAGGTCATCCGGGAATACTTTCTGGAACGGATCCTGTTCAATGTTAAAAACGCCGTTCTCAAAGTCAACGCTCAGCCTTGGTAAAAAATTAGCTCCGGAAGGATAGGCCGGGACGGGGCCGCCGTTTATGTCGGCCGGAGTTCCGCCGTTCAGGTCCTGTATCTTCAGCAGGAAATTACCGCGCCCGTTATCTCTTATTATCTTTACGTTGCCGAGGCTGTAGAACGTTTTCAGCTCCGTCGTTGACTGCGCGCTGTTGTTGATATCCTTGATGATCAGCGGGGCCTCTGGCGTGGTCCGTCCGGAACCGTCGTCGAAATGGACGGCAATGACATGGTTGCTTGCGACCTTGTTGCGGAAGCTGAGTATGCCCGTCAGATAATCGACCGTATAATCCTGGCCCGGGACAAGCCGGTCGAAACTGCCGGTATAGACGTGAGTCGCGGGCAGGAGGAGATAATGAAGGACGGTGCTCGAACTGATGGCGATGTTGGCGTTGTTTGTGCTGTTCAGATCGTCGCGGTAAACGATGACGCTGCCGGACTTTATGGCCCCCGCCGGCCGGAGAGAATAGTATTTGAGGGTGATATAGGAGGTGTCCGAGATAGTGCGCCGTTCGAAACGGGTATTGCCTGAGAACCTTTTTACTTCCGAAAAGCCTTTGGTGCGGCTGAAAAAACCCTGGGTACGCAACCCTTTGTATTTCGTGTCGACCTTGACCCCGAACAGCTGGCGGGAGTAGCCCACGAATTCCGTCGAAGGCAGGGACATGGCGATATCGCCGAAAGCCGCTTCCTGCACAACCTCGTCTGGGTCTCCTTTGTACACGACGGAAATGTCGCGTTTGTCATCGCGGGTGTCGTCAAAGTCGACGTTGACGTTGATCTTCCGCCCCACCCTGCCTTTTATGCGGACCTGCAGTTCCTGTGTCATGTCGAAACTGCTGGAGTTGACGCGGCGGTTGGATTCAGGCTTATCGTATATCGTCGACTTCATCGACACGCCAATGAGTTTCCGTCCGGAAATGAACAGTTGCGATTCGTAAGGGAGTTCGACGGCCAGTCCCGGAGGAAGCGGTTCCGCCGCCGGTTTCGCGATCCCGGAGGAAGCGATGATGCCTTCCTTTCTTTCCTCCTTTATTCCCTCAACGACGGAACGGCGCATTTTCAGCCAGCGGTCGCGGGAATAGGAGAAAGCTTTCTTCTGATCAAGATAGCGCAGCAGTTCATCCCCCGCCTGCCCGGCAGCGGTGGCCGTGGGAACGAGAAGATCGTAAACACCGCCCGTGGAAATGGAATGAGGGGCCGCGGATGCCGAAGGCTCCGGTCGTGTTACCGGAGCTGTGGATTCCAGGATAGCGTAGTAGTCATTTCTCTGATTTCCCAGGATCGAGCGTTTTTCAGCGCGGCTGAAGAGGGACTGTCCCCAAACAGTCGAAGCGAAAAAAAGCGGCAGGAGCGCGGCAAGTAAAGCGGCCTTTTTGGTCATTTCAACCTGCAATTCCGAAAAACAGCGGAATGGCGCTGTTCTTTAGAATGAGATCGCATGTAAAGAAAACTGCGTAAAAATTCATGAGAAGTGAAGTGTCCTGCCATTAACGGTTAGTTTGAAAGAGGCAGGCGAGGGCTTTAACCCGCAATGCACCTAAAGCGCCGGTTTAAGCCGGCGCCTGCCGGAAAAGTCTGTTCTGCGTCTGAAATCGAGTGTTTGGAATTTACTGTCATATTATAGCTAATTTTGTTTTTTTATACCATATTTTTTGATATAATACACGGATTCACTGAAAAGCCTGCGAATTCGTGTTGCAGAGACGGCAGAAAGATCCAGCAGAGACAATGAGATTAATTTACCGGTACGTAATCAGGGAGTTTGTCGAGTCCTTTCTTTTCGGGCTCGTCGTTTTTTCGAGTATTCTGCTGCTGGACCAGATCTTTCAGCTTGTCGATCTGCTGCTGTCCAAGGGCATCGCCCTGATGATAGTGATCAACCTGTTCCTGCTTATACTTCCCAACATTTTCTCCCTCACGATCCCGATGGCGGTCCTTTTCGGTATTCTTCTGTCTTACGGGCGCCTTTCGGAAGACAACGAGATCACTGCATTGCGCGCCACGGGTGTCCATTACAGGAATTTTACTTTCCCCGTAATTGTTCTGGTTGCCGCGCTGAGCGTTTTCCTTGTATATTTCAATCAGGAGCTGTCCCCAGCGACCCACCGGCAGTTCAGGAGCCTTTATCAGGACGTCCTGACACGCCGGCCGCTTATCAAATTCGCTGAAAGAACGATAACGGATCTGGGCGATTACCGTCTCTACGTGCAGAAAGTGGACCCGAAGACCAATTCGCTTCACGGGGTCAATATCTACAAATTCAAGCCCGGCGAGGAAGGAATTCCGTGGCGGATCAGCGCTTCATCGGCAATTGTGAGCGTGACCCCCCAGGCGGTTGTTTTCGACATGTACCGCGGATACTGGCAGCAGGCAAATCCAAAAAAGCTTAACACGCTGGTCCATCTGACGTTTGCCCGCTATATATTTTCCGTGCCTATCGGCAGCCAGCTGCTGCCGTTCAGCCAGTCATTGCGGGAGATGCCCTCGCGCCATTTGTCCGCCGAGATCGCCAGGTACAGGAAGAAGAAGATGGCGACTAATTTCCTTGAGAACGAATACTGGCTCCGCTGGACGCTTGCGCTTGCGCCTCTGGTTTTCTGCCTGATCGGCATTCCGCTGGGCATTATTACCGAGCGGGGCGGAAAATCGATCGGGTTCGGGATAAGCCTTCTGATACTTTTTCTCTACTATCTTCTGCTGGTGACCGCGCTCAACGTCGGAGAAAAGGGATTCGCGCCGCCCGGGCTTGTGCTCTGGACGCCCAACATCGTCGGAGCCGGCGCGGGCCTCTGGCTGTGGAGAAGGATGTTGAAGAAATAGATGCAGGACACTGGACGCGGGATGCAGGCAACAACGGGAATTGTAGGCGACGGCTTCAGCCGGCGCGTTTGGTTAGAAGCACGGGCTGAAGCCCGCGCCTACCTGTTAGTGCGGTTTATTATTCAGTTTGCCTTGTAGTAATCCAGTGTCCCGCGTCCAGTGTCTAATGTCCCCTGTCGCCTTTAATATATTGAACTATGACACTACTTTATCGCTATCTGCTTAAAGAGTTCCTTAAACCGCTGGTTTTCAGCACGGCGGCGTTCGGCTGCCTTGTGCTGATATCGGAGTTTTTCCGGGAGCTCAATTTCTACCTCGAGAACAAAACGCCTTTTCTGGTCGTGGCTCGGCTGCTCGCCCTTAACCTGCCCTGGTGGACCATACAGGTATTGCCCGTATCGGTTCTGCTTGCCGTCCTGTTCTCCCTCAGCCAGCTGGCCAGGCATGGCGAGATCAACGCCATAAAAGCGGCCGGCATTAACCTGTGGCGGGTCATCATCCTTTTCATGCTGTGCGGCATCGGCATTGGTATTGTTGACACTGGGCTGAGGGAGCTTGTCATTCCCCGCGCGGTCAAGGCGGCGGAACTGCTGAAGAGCGAAAAGATCCACCACGAGAAGAAGTCCGTTGAGTTCGAGTTCCGCAATATCGTCGTCTCCCTGCCCGACAACGGACGGATGACCGTAGGTTACCTGAACACGAAGGACATGACGATCCGTTCGATCGTCCTGGACTTTTTTGACCGGGATTTCAATCTCGCGAGGCAGGTCGTTGCCGATCAGGCTCTATGGCAGCCCGGCAAAGGGACATGGCGCATGAACAACGGGGTGACGCGCATATTCGAAGGGGGCGGATGGCGGGAGAGTTATTTCAGCAGCAGGAATTTGAAAGTGGCGATCAAACCGTCGGATTTCATCATCAAAAGACTGCGCCCGGAACAGATGAACACGAAAGAGTTCAGGGAATATATAAGGCATTTCGCCACGCTGGGCATCCCTTCGGAAAAAGAGCAGATCCAGTTCCATCTGCGTTACGCTTCGGCTTTCAGCCACATGGTCGTCATGATGATCGGAATTCCTTTTGCCGTCGGGCTTGGAAGCCGCCACGGAAAGATCATCAGTTTCACGTTCGCGCTGATCTTCGCTTTTATCTACTGGGGAGTACAGGCGGTCGGCCAGTCGCTGGGCCAGAATCATTTCGTTTCCCCCCTCGCCGCGGCATGGCTCGGTAATATCATCTTCGGCGCCTTCGGCGCCTATCTGCTGTCCGGGGTTAAAAAGTAAACTGTTTACTTCTTCATCTTATCACCGCTATCTTTCCCGTCTTGACTTCCCTGTCGGCCTTGATCCTGTAGAAGTAGAGGCCCGGGGCCACGTTCTCGCTTGATCCGTTCCTTCCGTTCCAGTCATACTCATAAACCCACTGGTAGTCGCTTGACTTGCCCAGCTGCAGGACAAAATCGTGTTTTTTCGCAGTAAGCAGCCGTTCCCCCGCGAGAGTATAAAGATCGAGGGACAGTTCCGCCGGGGGCCTGGTCGCTTTGAAAACAATGGTCGTTATTATGCCTCTGTTCTGCCTGTCGGAGGAGGGAGGATAACCCTTGCCCGCCGGATTAGGGTAGGCGGCAGCTTTTACCAGTTCTACATTTGACGAAACTCCGATCTTAGTCGCCTGAGCGAGGGTATAACCCGCGAAATTCCTGAAATCGGTCACCGTGATCCCCGTGGGAGATCCGGAGAACGTGTCCGACAACGGCGTCATGAAATTCGATACGCAGAATGCGTTCCCGGCGCGGCCCGGAGGATAGTGAGGGGCGACATTGAGCGAATCCGCTTCAACGAGGTCTATGCCCGGGTGGGACGGGAAATTGTTGACGGCGTTATCATTTATAAGGGCGGCGATCTGCGCCGTATCGATATGCCAGATAAGAACTCCTGAACCGGGCAATGACTGGTCGAACAGCGATTTCGAAGGGTCTCTGTACTCCAGGATAAAGTATTCGTTCGGTACGACTTCAGCCGGCAGTTTATAATATCCCGTGGCGCCCGAGGTCTCGATATCTCCCATCAGAAGGGAGCTGTTCATGGTAACAACCCGGCTGTCAAGGTCAATGAAATTGACATAATCCTTGCACCAGGGGTCAAGATGCGGAGGGTTTGTGCCAGTATTGTCGTATCCATAAGGATAGTCCATAAGCGACCACACGCCGCAGGTGCTTATGCCTCCTTCGACCGATGTGTTATACAGATCGGGAAGCCCCAGCTGGTGGCCGAATTCGTGGCAGACGACCCCGAGCGGGCTGTTCCCGCCGGACGACAGTTCCGGAACGATGGTAAAACCGTTGAACGTTGTCGCGCTGACAACATAATCCGTGTCATAGAACAAAGACCACAGGTCCGCCGCGTTCCTGGACTCTTCTTCGCCATATCCCGCGTGCATGATCATGATATAGTCAAACGGCGCGAAATTGACGCCGTCCAGCAGAGCGGCGTTTATCGAGTGTTCTTTCAGCCTGAGCAGCTCCGGGTCATTTTCAGTATTGTACTGCGTTACCGAACCCAACGTGTAAACGTTTGTCAGCGTCGCCGAGCAGGACACCGCCTTGTAGGAATTCTCTAAAAAATAGTCGCGGAACCGCGAAAAGAAAACCTGCTGCTGGGACAAGGTCGTCGAGAATCCTGCGCGGTCTGAGAACTTGACGCGGATCACCAGTATTTTCGGATTCGAAGGTATAACCGCCCTCATCGAACCCCGCCTGGCGATAGCGCCTTTTTTCCGGAGCGTTTCACGCGTTGCCGCGGACATGGGACGGCAGGGCTTGAACCCCGACGGCTTCTGTTTAAGGTAGTTCCAGTCCCTGGGAGGCGAGGCGAGGACCGGCGACAACACGCACAATCCCGCGAATAGAAAAGCCGAAAGAAAACGAAGACAGTTCTTATTGATCATGTTTTTCAGCGGAGGCAGGCCGTATGCCAACAGCCTGCCTCCGCCATTCCTTTGGCACTATGGAACATAAAATTGCAGCCAAGGTATCGTGCGTAACGTCAGTTACTATCAGTCGGTTTACCGTCTCCTTCTGCGGGAGCGGGAGCAGGCGCTTCGGTTGCCGGCGCTTGCGTTGCCGCGGGCTCAGAAATTACCGCGGGAGCAGGCTCATCCGGGAGTGCGGCAGGAGCGGCTGCGGGAACGGTAACTTCATTGACGGGGACTTTCACGTTGCTTCCGTACGCTTTTCCACTGGCGTCGCCCCAGCTGAGAGCGACCGTGATCTGGTGGTTCCATTCCGGGATCTGGCCGGCGTAACGTCCGAGTTCATCGCCCCAGAAAGCATAGTCGGCGCGAAGGCCGAGATACGGGACGCGGATACCCGCGCCGAAAGCCGGATAACCGGAACTGAAGCCGCCGCGCAGGGACATCGGGCCCCAGCGCAGTTCTCCGCCCATGTGCAGTTTTTTCCAGAAGGTCGCGTCCGTGACGCGTTCGTCCGAACTGGCGAAATCGCGCACGTCGGCAGCCAGGATAAGGCGGTCATGAGTGTTGATATACCTGCCGGGCCAGAAATAGACTTTCGAAGGCACATACATGGTGCCGACGTTCCACTGTGTTTTGATAAGGCCGTCATAGGCCGGTTTTTCAAGGTTCCCCTGTTCGGCATTTACCTTGTCGTATGAGATCTTAGTTCCGCCAACGTCGGTAACCTGCAGGCCGAAATTCCATTGTTGATCGTAGTGGTATATGGCTCCTAAATCGGCGCCGAGGCCTTTTCCCCACTGGAGCTGCGGACTGAAATCTTCCAGGGCGAGCACGGATTTGTCGATCTCTTCTATTTTTCCGCGGGCTATGTATTTCATTGTGGCGCCGACAGAAACCGATCCCGGGAGATAAGGCACTTCAGAGAACCGGTATGCTATCGGGGCGGCGGCTATAACATCGGCGCTGCCCTGCAGCGTCACGCTCGGGACGATACTTCTGTTGAACCGGAATCTGATGTCTTCCTGATTGAAAAGTCCGGCCCCCCAGACAAGCGAACGGGAACTTAAAAGATAACTCAGGTTGGGCAGGCCCGTGCGCAGGCCCGCTTTCAGGGATACGACATTGTTATTAATCCTGTTGATCAGGTCCGCCTGTCGGGAAGCGGACAGATTGTTGAAGTTCTTCAGGTCGTTTTCGTTATCCTTGTAGAAATTGTAGAAGTCTATCATGTCGTTCGTGATGTTTATCGGCAGCTCGAACAGGGTAAAGAGGTTCCCCTGCCGCTGCGTAAGGCCCGCCGGATTGTAAAACACGGCATTCTGATCGTCCGCGACGGCAACGAAAGCGCCGCCCATGCCGAGCGGGCGTATCCCGCGGATAAATGCCTGCGATTCGTCGGCAGCGCCGGCGATCCCGGTACCGGCCGCGAAGAAAATACTGAGTGCCGCACATAAAATATAAAGATATTTTTTCATGTTTGAACCTCGTTAATTGATTTTCGGCACGGTGATCGTTCCGTACACGCTCGCATCGTCATGATAGTCGTTGTAAAGCTGTTTTGCGTCGTTCATGACCTGCCTTATGGTCGCATCGCTCGCGAGGTTCAGTTTGTTTACCGCGGTTAAAAGGCAGTTATACGCGTTGTAAAGATCGTTCGCGGCCGTGTTCCAATCGTTGACATTGGGTATTGAAGAATTAACGACCGTTGAGGCGAAATCTGTATCAAGAACAACATATTCGTCCAATAAAAGGGCCGCATGGAGAATGTAGCAGAAAGCAAGGTTAATGTTGACATTCGGATCATCGGGCGCTAGCGACCCGTCGGCTCCGCCATTGACGATAAGTGGCAGCCGGTTGGCGCTGAGGACGTTATTGATCGCGTTCCGGATGGCGGCGATATTTGATAGGATCGTAGATGGCAGGATGTTGGTCCCGGGGTTCGGAGGAGCCACCTGCATTCCTGCTGAAGCGTAGATCGCTTCGGAAAGGTTCCGGGCCTGGCACGGCGACGAGGGCTGCTGTTTTACGAGGTTTGAAACAAGAGAAGCGATATCAAGCCCCGAGTTGGCCAGCTCGGCCGAAGCGTAACCGTAAATGGTTTCCGCACTTTTAGGATCGATCTCAAGGAGTTTGTTGTAGTATTCGAGCGCTTTGGCGTACTCTTTGTTGACGAGGGCCGCGTAAGCGTCCGAAGCCAGCGACTTTGGATCCGATCCGCTTCCCGCGTTGTGTGCCCACGAGAACAGATTCCCTTTGCCACATCCGGTGAAGACGCATAGCGAACCGGCCAGAAGGGCGGTCAGCATGCCCGCACGAAAGTCAGCCTTCATACCTGCCTCCATTGCAGCGTCAGACGCCGCATTTTCGGGGAGACGGCGCTCCCTGTCCCATCCTTACGAACAAAAAAACAAAAAACCATAGCAGGAGCATATTCGCTATGCCCTGCCATGGTTTCCGAATAGAAATGCGCTGTAAAACGATCCACGGAATCGTCAGGTCCCTTCCTGCCAGGAGGCAAGATACTTTTTCTGTTCAGGAGTAAGTACGTCTATTGCTATTCCCATCGCCTTGAGCTTAAGGCGGGCGATCTCCTGATCTATGGCTTCGGGCACAGAATATACCCTTTTCTCAAGCACGTCAGCTTTCTCGATCAGATATTCCGCCGCGAGCGCCTGGTTGGCGAACGACATATCCATGACGCTGGCCGGATGGCCTTCGGCGGCTGCGAGATTGATAAGGCGGCCTTCTCCAAGAAGGTACACGCGCCTGCCGTTCTTCAAGATGAATTCATCAACGAACGGACGCGCTTCCCTGACCGTTTTGCTCATCTTCCTGAGGGCTTCGATATTGATCTCGCAGTTGAAATGGCCGGAGTTGCAGACGATGGCGCCGTCCTTCATAACCTTGAAATGGCCCTCGTCGACGACGTTAACATCGCCCGTCAGCGTGACGAAAATATCTCCTATCGCCGCGGCCTTCTTCATCGGCATGACCACGAATCCGTCCATGCTCGCTTCCAGAGCTTTAAGCGGGTCGATCTCCGTTACAACGACGTTGGAGCCCATGCCTTTGGCGCGCATGGCGACGCCTCTGCCGCACCAGCCGTAACCGGCGACGACGAGCGTTTTCCCGGCAAGCAGTATGTTGGTCGCCCGGATGATGCCGTCAAGCGTCGACTGTCCCGTGCCGTAACGGTTGTCGAAGAGATGTTTGGTCAGCGCGTCGTTGACCGCGACGATGGGATAGGCAAGGACATTGTCCTTTTCCATCGCGCGCAGGCGAATGACGCCGGTCGTGGTCTCCTCAGAACCGCCGACTATATCCTTCAGCAGCTCTCTGCGGGAACCGATGATGGTGGAAACCAGGTCGGCGCCGTCATCCATCGTTATATGCGGCTTGTTTTCAAGGACGCCGGCGATGTGACGGTAATAGGTCTTGTTGTCTTCGCCCTTGATGGAGAATGTCGGAATGCCGAAATCCCTGACAAGGGATGCCGCGACATCATCCTGCGTGGACAGGGGGTTGGAAGCGCAAAGGCGAACGTCCGCTCCGCCTGCCTTGAGGGTAATGGCCAGATTGGCCGTTTCCGTCGTCACGTGAAGGCAGCAGGCCATGCGGTACCCTTTGAGCGGTTTCTGTTCGCTGAAACGCTCCCGGATCAGACGAAGGACGGGCATTTCACGTTCGGCCCATTCTATCCTTTTTTTGCCGGTGGCGGCCTGTTTGATATCTTTCACATCGTATTTCATTGGAACCTCCTCATAATAAACGGCAGGCATTCAGCTATCAGCTTTCTGCAAAAAGGCACGGCTTAAACTGCAACAACGAGCGGTCAGCTGTCAGCATTCAGCAGGGAGGAAATACATGTTATACGATTCAAAAAAATACCTTTGATTTTTTGTTGCTGACTACTGACTGCTGATCGCTGAAAGCTAATTCATATGCCCGCGGCTTTCTTCAGCGCGGCGGCTTTGTCGGTCTTTTCCCAGGTGAAACCATCACCTTTCTGGCCGAAATGGCCGTAAGACGCGGTGGCCTGATAGATCGGACGGCGCAGTTTGAGGTGGTCGATGATCCCTCTGGGCGTCAGAGGGAACAGCTTGCGAACGATCGTCCCCATCTTGTCTTCGTCGATGCGGCCCGTTCCCTGCGTATCGATCATGATCGATACGGGATCCGCTACACCTATGGCGTACGCGAGCTGCACTGTGCATGTATCAGCAAGGTTCGCGGCCACGATATTCTTGGCTATATAGCGCGCCATGTAGCAGGCGCTGCGGTCGACCTTCGTGGGATCTTTGCCGGAAAACGCGCCGCCGCCATGGGCCGCCATGCCGCCATACGTGTCAACGATTATCTTGCGGCCGGTCATGCCGGTATCGGACTGCGGCCCGCCGACGACGAATTTTCCTGTAGGGTTAATGAAATATTTCGTCTTTTTGTCGGCCCATTTACCGATTATCGGGGTAACGACCGTGTCGATCAGTTCCTGGCGGGCTTTGCCGGTAATCTTTCGTCCGGTGCGGTCAAGGATCTCTTCTGTATGCTGTGTGGATAGGACAACGGTGTCGACGCGGAACGGTTTGCCGTTCTTGTATTCAACGGTAACCTGTGATTTCCCGTCCGGCCCGAGATACCCGAGGATACCTTTTTTGCGAACCTCGGTCAAGCGCATCGTCAGGCGGTGCGCGAGCATTATGGGAAGGGGCATAAGTTCAGGCGTCTCCCTGCACGCATAGCCTATCATCAGGCCCTGGTCCCCGGCACCGCCAACGTCGACGCCCTGGGCGATGTCGGGCGACTGGGAATGGATGGAGTTCAGTATCGCCGCCGTCTGGCAGTCGAAACCGAATATGGGATCGTTATAGCCGATCTCGTTGATGATCCGGCGCGCCACTTTATGCGTATCGACGAAAGCCGAGGTCGTGATCTCGCCCCCGATGATAACAAGACCCATCGTCACGAAAGTTTCGCACGCGACCC
>CAZNYG010000040.1:0-332 GCA_964577205.1 uncultured Elusimicrobiales bacterium
CGGCAAGCGTCCTGCTGGACGCCGTTACATCCACGTCCGATCCCCAGCCGTCGCGCACCACGCTCACCGCCGAAGGCGATGATACGTCCACCGTCACCCCGTCCGAGCTCAATACCCCGCTCTCGAGACCCGCGCCGTTAACTGCTTTGACGCTTAAATAGTACGTCGTGCCGCTTTGAAGAGCGAGCCCCGTGCATGCTATCCATGTATCACTGTCGTTCGACAGCCATCCCCTGATGTCGTCCCCGCCCGGCGATGTGCCGATCGCCGCGTAGTACGTTACTCCGGACTCCAGGTCCACCGCCGGCTCCCAGATCCCGAACAGCGCCGCC
>CAZNYG010000040.1:342-17863 GCA_964577205.1 uncultured Elusimicrobiales bacterium
GTTCTGTGAATAATCGATATCCGCTACTCCTCCGGCGTCACCCGTGGCAGCAATCGGGCCCGCGAACACCGGCGGCGTCTCGTCCCCGACAGGGTCGGGAGGCACGTCTGCCGCATTCGCATGGACAGTCTGGCTGAACTGCGCGTAGTCTCCCGTCGCGGGCTGCGTTCTTCCGCAGTAACGGTATATCGCCGCGCTGTAGTCGCCGCTGCGGCTTTCGTTGACATTCCTCCAGAACGCGGAATCCCAGCGGCTCCCTCCCGTTGAGGAAGCCCAGTTCCCCCCGCCGGCGGAGGTTTCCATGTCTCCGCCCTCGACATCAAACCCGTTCAGCGTTATGTCGTCCCAGTCCACCCGTACTTCCTTGATCTGCTTTATGTCGTCGGCCGTGGAATTATTGCCGGTGACCGCTTTGACGCAATATACTCTGAACGCTATCGGGACTGTCCCGTTCAAAGCCACAGCAGCCGCCACCGCGGTGTTCGTCGTCACGTCCACGACAGCGTGCTGCCACCCCTCGTCCCCGGCCACGTCCTCCCGCCATACCACGACACCGTTCACCAGCGCCTGCTTCTCGTAGTACCCGCTCTGAACACCACGGTACGCGTCCTTGACCCAGAACGACAACACGTTCCTCCCGGCCGCGGGGTACACCTTCACGGATACGGATGACCGCGCGGGAAGCCCTTTATCGTCAATGACCTCAAGCCCCACATTGTATATCCCAGGATCGGCGAACGTATAATTCGCGCTCGAGCCCCGCTGGCTCTCGCCGATCGCGCCTGTCCCGTCCCTGAAATACCACACGTATGTCTGAATGTTCCCGGTGGACCCGCTCCCGCTGAAATTCACCGTCAGGGGCGCACGTCCGGCGGGCACGTTCACCGACGGCACGGCCGCGGGATACGCTACCCCGTTAGGCGACGATCTCGTGAATACGTTGTTCGAAACGGTCATGTTGACAAAATCGGTGTCCGTGTCGCTGCCGTCCACGCGCTGGCGGACAGGTATTTCCGAACTCGGAGGGACATGGTAAAACCAGTTGTTCGTCACCGTCGCCGAGACGCGCGGCACCCCGCGGATGTACACTCCGTTGTATATCCAGTCCCTGAAAGTGTTATGGTGTATGCTTACCGTGTCGCCGGCAATATCCGTTCCGTCATCCCTGTCGGTCCCTCCATGCATGTCGAACGTATGCTGAACGTCGTGTTCAAGGCACAGGTTGTAACGCGCCTCATAACTCTCTCCGGGCGTGCCGGTACCGGCGATGCCGTGGCGGTTATAGTCGAAGATGTTGCCCTCTATCAGCGAACTGACGGAACCAAGCTCGTTGTAATTCCAGTGGCAGATGCCGTATCCCATCCCGTTGCGGCGGTTATGATGAATGCTGTTGTGATGGATATGCGCTCCTGTGGCCCCCTCTCTGAGGTACACGGCGCAATGGCCCCATCCCGCCAGTTCGCAGTTGTCGATCTCAAGGCCTGAGTACGAAGAACGGATGCCCGCGCTGAGGCGGTAAGATCCCTCCGGATAACCGTCACCGGAGTCGCCGTAATGATGGTCTCCCACTTCCATGTCCGGGCCGATGATCCTGAGACCGGTGACGCGTACGCCGGCCCCCCCGGCCAGCAGCATGGCGGTCACTTCCGTGTCGTGAGTGTTCGTGCAGATCATACCCCCCGCCGACCCGTTGAACCCGCGCCCGCCCGCAAGGGTCACGCCGGCTTTCACGGTAAGCGGCCCTTCCCCCGTCAGATCTATCTGCGCGCCGTCCGTGACATAAACAATGTCTCCCGACGAAGACGCGGCCAGCGCGCTTTTCAGCTGCGCCTTGCTGCTTACGACGTAATCCGCCTGCGCCTGCTGAATAATGCCGCTGTACCCGGCCCCCCCGCCCAGCGGGTCGCCGGTCGGATTGAGTTCGGCTCCGTGGTCGCTGGCCGAAAGGCTTAGAGCGCCCATAAGGAGCCCGAGCGCCGCGCAGCACGCGTGCCGGGCCAATGATGTGAACTTGCGGGAATGCCTCACTTGATATCTTCCTTCATTTTCCCTCAAGGCCGATATGCCGCCAAAGGCGGGCCCACTATAACGGGACCCGGTCAAGTGAAGGCGCCACGGCAATAGGTATGAGCTCGATCTTGATGTGTTGTTACGGAAGAAGCTGTGGAGGAAAAGCATATGACAAAAACGCGGTATAAAATCAAGAAGAAAGGATGGTTTATTCAGCAGAAACTTTGCGGCTGGACGATCCCCCGTTTCCGGTACGTACTATTATAGGTCATCGCCCGGCAAATGTCAATGGTTTTATGATCGGTCCGCAGTTACCATATCAGGGCCGCCTTGATCGTTTTATCCCTGCCCTCTCCCGTGACGCGGCACAGGTAGATCCCGCTGGCGGCCCTTTCACCGTTCTCATTACGCCCGTCCCATGCGGCGATCTTTTCACCGGCATTTTCCGTAATGCCGCCGCCCTCGCTGAGCGTCCGGACCAGTTCTCCGGCCACGTTATATACGCGGACGACAACCTCTCCGGAACCCGCGGCAATGTGCCCGATCTTCACTATATCCCCTCTGCTCATCCGCGCGGGATTGGGATAGCATATCGCTTCAGCCACGCCGTTGTACTGCCCGGCGGGGACGGCTCTGACATAGAACATGCTTCCGCGGATGATGGCCGCTCCGCCTATTCCGGCGCTGTTGACCGCGTTAAGGATAAAATGGCCTTCCCCTTCTTCCCTTGACGGATCGATGAAAAAACGCCCGCGCCATGCCGTTCCAGATCCTTCCAGGGGAATATCAGCCGCTGTTCCGCCCGCGAGACGGTACGACAGCGATGGTTTGGCGCCCGGGGCTTCCGAAAGGGTCAGGAACACGTCGAATGTTCCCGCGCCGAGGCAGGGCGTATCCTGCGCCGCCAGCCCGCTGCTTTGATACCCCGCGCCAGCCGTATCCTGATACTGGCCCGGGCAGCTGACGCGGATCTCCGCCGTCAAAGAGGCCGCGCCTCCAGACATGGGAATGGCTACGCGGGTATACCGGCCGTTCACCGTGGCACAGGGAACGGAAGTCGAGGCCCAGATCCTGCCGTCGATCTCAACCGAAGCCGCGGTGATCAGGCCGGAAGAATCGTTGCCGGAGTCATCGTCATACACCTCAAGGAAATACGATCTGCTATCCGCTGGGAATCCCGACAGATCTACGACGATCGTCTGGTTGCCCGCGACGCTGCTGTTATTGCCCGGAGAGTACCATTCCGTGCAGCCGATCGCGGCATCCGGGTTCTCAGGCGAATCGCCGTGAAGGAACCGCGCGCTCAGTGTGTACTTCTGGGGATGGATGAAACTGAATGTGCCGAACGCGGTGGAATCATACCCCTGACGATCGGTCATGAACGATGCCTGCGTAAAGCCAGTGCGGGTCCTGAGGTACTCGTAGGATATCCAGATGAACCCCCGGGAACCGGCGTCCGCGTCGGACACGCCCCAGTTCTCTCCCCAGGAATTCACCGCGAGGAAAGCCCCTTTCCTTACGGAAATACCGTCGAAATATGTCTTGTCGTCATCATACCCTATCACTGCCATGGCGTGGCCGAACAGTTTTCTGCCCGACGTGGCGTAAAGCACTCCATTGCTGATCCCTGCCCCGTCTACCGGGTAGCGGACGAAATTTTCATAAGCTTCGAGGGAAATGACGGCTGTCTCGCCGTTCGCCAGAAGCTGCTTAAGGGATTTGATGCCTTCCAGGGATGAAATGTCGATAGACCCGACGCTCAGGGCGCGGTAGGGGATCGCGTTGCGCCACGCGGTTTCAGAAGGCCACGCTGTGTGATCGCGCCAGTCGTAGGGCATATCCTTCAAGGTGGCGCACCCATGTTCGACCATGCGTGCCATGATGCTCTGCGGCCAGCTGCCGTTATCGTACCCGTTGTTGCAGAGATTGTATCCGAAAGCCGGGCTGAACACGCGCTCCGGATGAGAACGGGGATCGGAACGGCCCCAGCCGTGCTCTTTGGATTCCTGAAAGGTTTTCAGATAATAGCAGACTGCGAAAGCAGCGCAGCTGCCCTGGCCGCCCTGCGAGCCCACGGAAGGAAGGCAGGAATAGTTCTTTGCCCTTGGAGGGATCCCGCGGACGGCTCCCGCCGCCCGGGCGCGTTTCGAGGAAACCGCGTTCGGCGTGACCGCGGTAACATCTATCGTTCTTTCGGCGATGAACCGCCGTTCATTTTCATCCGGCACTTTTATGCCGTTTTGCCAGAGTAGCGCCTCGACGGACTGCCCGTCGGATGTAATGATCCGGCTCTTTTCTCCGGAACCGTTCACCGCGTAAACGGAAACGTAGTAAACAACGTCCCGCTCCGGACAGCGATCCGCGTCTGCCATTCTTACCGATGTCCCGTTGAGGGTCCATCCCGCGAAATCCGTCCCTCCGGGCGTTGTCCCAATGGCGTAATAATACGAGCCGATACCGGATTCCGGGTCTTCGGCCTCGTCCCAGTTGGCGGTAAGCGTCCCGGTGGAGAAAGAGAGCTTAAGGTCGTCCCAGGCGAGCGTCCCGTCCCTGACGACGCCCGAAAAAACGGGAGGCGTCGCATCCTCAACTGTCGCCGCCCTTAAAGCGCCGGCGCACAAGAGGAGCAGCATCCCGATAGCTGTAATAGATCGTGCCCTCTGAAGCAATGTCATAATGATCCCTGGATCGCGGAACGCACGGATCGAACTATCGAAACTCATGGACACTCCCATAAAGACTATCTGCGTCATTATGGCAATATTACCAGGCTATTGGAAATACTCTTCAAATTTAAGTGAAATATTGATAAAATCCACTGCGCCCTCCGCGGCACGGTGGATCCTCCGTCAAACAGCGACTTTCTCGGGGAGGGCAAAACATAAGAACACCGGGCTTACCGCAGCGATGTGTATTTTCGACGATATCTTGATTACTGGCGGAATACACCGGGGATGGTTATGGTGAACGAGGTGCCTTTACCGACCGCGCTTTTTACGCTGATCTTGCCGTAATGCGATTCGATGATCGCGTAGCAGATAGACAAACCGAGCCCAGTACCTTTCCCGACCGGCTTGGTGGTAAAGAAAGGATCAAAAATGCGCTCGATGTTCTCAGCGGGAATGCCTTCGCCGGTGTCCGAGAAGGAGATATCGGCGCCGCGTTCGCCGAACTGGCGGGTGGCGATGGTCAGCGTTCCGCCATTGGGCATGGCGTCGCGGGCGTTGATGATCATGTTCAGGAAGACCTGCTGCAGCTGCGTCGGATTGCCGTTGATAAGGGACATGTTCGGCGTCAATTCCCGCCGGATCTCTATGTTTCGCGATGTCAGCTCATACTCGATTATCGACAACGTCTTCAGGACGATATCATTGACAAGAACGGGCTGGAACGCGACTTTCTCCTTGCGGGCGAAACCGAGAAGGTTTGTGATGATTATCTTGCTGCGGTTCGCGGCGTCGATTATCTCGCCGAGCTGCTTGCGGCGCGCGTCTCCGGGATCGAGCGTGTTCCTGACCATCTGAGCGTACCCGAGTATGATACTGAGCGGATTGTTCAGCTCATGCGCGATGCCGCCGGCCATCTCGCCCAGCGACGCCATCTTGCTGGACTGCAGAAGCTGCGCGTGAAGCATGTCTTTTTCCTTCTGCGCCTGCCGGCGTTCCGTTATGTCCACGATAACACCGACGAGCCCTCCCAGCGTGCCGTCGCTTTTCATGAACGTCGCCTTATTGAACAGCAGATGGTGCGCGGCTCCGTCGTGCAGCTTGTTCTCCATCTCATAGCTCTGTACCCCGAGCCGGAGGAACAGCATCAGGTCCTTGTCGTTCTGCTGTTCAGCCTGTTCTCGGGGGTACAGCTCAAAAACGGTCTTGCCGATGATCGTATCCCGCGAAACGTTCAGGTATTTTTCGAACGCCGCGTTGCACCCGATATAGACACCGCGCACGTCCTTGAAGAAAACGGGATTTGGAATGGCGTCGATTATCACCTGCAGGAAATACAGCTGCTGCTGCAGCGCCCGTTCCATACGCTTACGGTCGCTGATATCGGTCACGATGAACAGGAAGCCGCTTACACGGCCGTCGGGGGACAGCCTGACGGTAACCGACACGTCTACGGTTATACGCGACCCGTTCTTGCAAAGATAGGTCCATTCCCGGTCCTCGAACCTGCCCTGGCGCGCGTATTCCACCAGCACGTCGAAACCGCGGACCGCGTGCGAGAACTCCGCGCTCAGATCGCGCGCCCGCGCGGCTATCTCGGGAGCGAGATGGAACAGCTCAGGCGTATGCCTGCCGACGATCTCCTCGGCGCCGTACCCGAGCATCTTCTCCGCGCCCGTATTGAAGACCGTGATTACGCCGTCGGGGCCTGTGGCGATGATGCCGACCTGAGTAGCCGCGTCAAGAACGGCCTTGCGCTGGGAATGCGCCTCGTAAAGGATCACCGACTGGTTAAGCACCAGGTAGAAGACCATGCCGATCACGAACAGGAAAAGGGTGATAATGATGCCGAAAAGGCGGTAATGCATCGCGGTCCGGACGGGATGGAGCACGATCAGGGACCAGCCGTGGTCTCCGATGAACTGGCGTATAACGTAATCGTTCTCGTCCTCAAAGAGGGCCGTATTCCCGTCAAAGATCTGTTTGTCCAGCAACGGCGGCAGTATACTGCCGCCGAACTGCCGGCTCTGCTCGATAGAGGACCGCGCGGCGCCATCCAGCGGCCAGAGGCTGTGAAAAAGTAATTCACGGCGGCTGGAAAGGAAAATTACGCCGTGCAGATCGACCAGGAAACAGTTCGGGAACTTGCGCAGCTTCACTTCCATGCCGTCGAGCTCCTTCTTGACCACGGCAACGCCGGTGATGGCGCCGTCCCCGGCGCGCACCGGCAGGGAAGCATAATACCCATGTTTGCCCGACGTCACTCCAAGCGCGAAATAGCGGCCCTTCTTCCCCGCGCGCGCGCTGGCGAAATAAGGGCGGAACCCGTAATCGCGCCCGACAAAACTTTCGGGGTCGCCGCTGTTCGAAGAGGCCACCACCTTGCCGGAAAGGTCCATCAGGTAGCAAACCGACATATCGAAAGACGAACGGTAATACTCGAGCAACCGGTCCGCCCGGCCCGCGTCTTCGGGCCGTCCGGAAGAAAGAACGGGGACGTTCCATGGAAGTATGCTGATCGCGGCGCATGTCTGCTCGGTCTTGGCCAGCCGGCTTTGCAGGTAATCCATCAGCATGCCTATGCTGACGCGGGCCTCGCGCGTCAACCGCGCCCGGGCATATCGTCCCAGCGTGTCGGTCAATATCCATCCGACGGCGAGAATAACCCCGAGCAGCAGCATGATCCAGTTGAACTGCCGCAGATAGGAACGATACCCTCTCGGATGTGGCGTATTCCCGCTCCGGGAGCGGGAGCGCGTGAACATGGCCGCCGCCGCGGCCATTGCCGCCAGGCCGCTGACCATTTGAGGCGGGATCCCTGTCATTCCAAAAAAACTGTCCGTGTCGACCGGCAACCACGGCAGCAGCGGGACCGGAGTAACTATCGCTCCGGAGAACAGGCCGGTCACAGCGAGGGACACCGCGAGGACATCCAGCAGGGAGTTCTTATCCTCCATGCGTTTTCGTATGGAATGGAGAGCCCACGCTCCGGCGACAGCCGAAGGAAGCAGCAGCAGGCAGCGGGAAAAAGAGATCAGTCCTTCCCAGTTGAAGAAAAGCCCCGGAATGCTGCAGGCAAAGAGAAAGAGGATTACCCAGCGGGGGAACGTGCCGCCCAGAGCGGTTTTAAGGAGGCGGCGGGTGAACTCGGCGAGAAAAAGGTAAGCGGCCAGAAGGACGAGCGCCTGTGTCCCGACCAGCGGAGTACCGGCGCCGTAATAAATGATCCCGATGGACAACCATGATCCCGCGCCGCTCGCGGCTCCATAGAGAAGGAACAGCCACCAGGGCAGGCTGGCATACTTCTCCCTCTGGAGCGCGAACGAACCCAGCGCCATGATCAGCAGCGCGAGCCCGGAAAGGAAATGGACATAGTCCATCTGCGGCAGAAAAAACGCGTTCATCGCATGAAGATTGTAACTGTTTTGAGAGGGAAAAGCAATGACAAAAGAAAGAGAAAGGCGCTCATAGCGCGGGAGGTCCCCGTTTTTCAGTTTTAATGCTGTTCCCGTCATGCCGTTCACTAATGAACAAATTAACCAGTGAACCAATGAACGCCGTTGTACTGTCTTCCCACTTTCTCCGCACTTCCGTTGCACTGTCGTTAGCGGCAAGCGTAAAAGTACGGGCAGCGGCGGCAGCGGTCGCGGTCTTCATCGTCTGGAATGAAAGGGATGGAGGGTTCGGCTATCTCGGCAAGTATCGCTTCCAGGGCAATACGGCACCGCTCATCCTTGATCGTCCGCGTTTCGGGTTCTGGCTCGCTGTAGTAATGGGCGAGTTCCGCGGCGCGCAGATCGTACAGCGCGGCATCGCCCGCAGCGCCGCAGGACTGGACCGCCAGATACAGGTAGAGCGGAAGCTGGAAGGATCCCACGTTCTTCTTGATCGAGGCGCGGTCCATGACCATCGCCTGCAGCGTCTTTGATTTAGCCGGCATCGCGCTCACGCTGCCGGTCTTGTAATCGATGACAAGATAACCGCCGTCATCCATCCGGTCGATGCGGTCTACCCGGGCCTCGAATTTGAACCGGTGCCCCGCCGCGGGGAATTCGCCGGTGAACTTACGTTCGAGGCAGACGATCTCTTTGACCCCGCGCTCCTTTTCCTTTTCGAGAAAACGCCGGAGGCGGAAATCGACGATCTCGCGCACCAGGAAGGAGCCGGATCTCATTTTCACCGCGAACTGTTCGTCGAACGATTTTTCGAGCCGGCTGAAGAAGAATGACGTGAACTCGTCGTCTATTACCGGACGCGCGCCTACGAAACACTGGAACGCGCCGTAAAGGAAATTGTGCATGAAAACGCCGAGATCCGCGCCCTCGGGGCCGTCGCCGACGCTTTCTTTCTCCCGAAGGCCAGCCACGTAGCGGTAATAGAAACGGGCCGGGCACTCAAGATAGGTATTGACCGCGGTGGCCGAATACGTCATGCGCCTGAGCCATGCCGCGGCCGCTTCCCCTTTGGGGAGAGGTGATTTTTCCGGGGCCGGGGTCACGGGAAAGCGCGCCATCGTCACCGGCACGATCTCCAGGGCCCCGCTCTTTTTCTGGCGTTCCCAGAGGAGCTCTTCAATGAACCGGCTTTTCTCCTTCTGCCGGTCGTCGGCGTACACCAGGTGCGTTTCAGAAGACGCGGCGATGAGCCTCCTGAAATGGTACCGCTGGATCTCTTCTTCCGCCGCCACCCGGTCCAGGCCGATCCCGAGCATGACATCCCGGGGGATCAGCGGCTCCCGGAGGGAAAGGCGGGGAAGGGCCGACTCATTGACGTCCATCACGATCACGCGGTCGAAACTGAGCGAACGAGACTCGAGCAGTCCCAGCACCTGGAACCCGCGCAGGGGCGAACCTGAAAAAGAGATCATTTCATTTTCCAGCCGCTGAGCGATGACCCGGAATATTTCATCCCTGTCGAAGGTCTCCCGCGCGAATGAAGACGCCGCGAGCTCCTCCATGAACGCGAACAGACGTTCGACGGCACGGACATTCAGGGGATATGACGTCAGGAAGCTCCGGCTCACCAGCGTATCAAGGAACCCCTCCGCCGCACGCGCGAAACCGGCGAACGTGGTTACCCGCTCCCACGGCGCGAGGACAAGCGCGTGAAGGCTTTCAATGACTCTTTTGACTTCCCCGGGTTTTAG
Source organism: uncultured Elusimicrobiales bacterium (assembly GCA_964577205.1). GTDB lineage: Bacteria > Elusimicrobiota > Endomicrobiia > Endomicrobiales > CAIRNS01 > CAZNYG01. The sequence continues at coordinate 10,165 of CAZNYG010000040.1, forward strand.
GGCGATGTCCATTTTGATCAGGGTCTCCCGGGCGCCTTTTTCGATCATTTCGTCGCCGCATAATCCTCCGGGCAGGATGAACAGCGCCCCTCCCAGGGGCGATTCTACGCCGCCCGCGAGCGTCTCTTCGATCTTGTGAACGATGACGCGGGTGATCGCGGGATCCCCCGGAAGCCTGAGGTTCTTTACGAGTGGATGACTGATAAGCCGCAGATAATCGCGCGTGTAGTATTCTTCTTCCCGGCGGGTGGACTGGGCCTTGAATACCATCTCAATGAGCGAGAAAAGAGAACTGCGCGTAAGCGGGTACCCCAGGGACACATTGACGGCATCAACCGCCGGCGCTATCCCGGAAAGGAGCGGCAGCGCCGCCTCGGGATCCGGCAGCACCAGAGCCCCCTGTTCCGGATCCGGGAACGTCCTGACGATCTCGCGGACGATCTCCGCCTGAGAATGGGTATCGTAACCGGCATACAGTTTAAGCTCGTAGCGCGGCAGGGCGTCGGTACGAGGTTGTATCGATATGCCGAGCTGTTTGCCGAGCCGCCTCAGTACCGGCCAGTCCCGTTCGTCTCCCTGGAAAAGGAGCGACGCGTCACCGCGCTCATACAGTTTTTTCACCACGGCGGTTTCGGTGGCATGCAGAAAGAAAAGATTGCAGAACACTATCGTGTCGTACTCTTTGAACCTCACACCGTCGATCTTTCCGGTCGCGTGGCGGTACACCATGCCGCGGGTACACTTCCCCCCGCGTTCCAGTTCTTCGTGAAACGCGTCGCGGATCACACGGACGTGCCGAAGCATCCGGTTGATGCTTTCCGGGACGTCGTATCCTATCTCCGCGTTCCTCTGGACGTTTTCCAGCAGGCTTCCCGCCACGTCTTCCCGGTCGCAATGATCGATGAACCCGAGTATCTCCATCGCCCAGGGCAGGAATTGAGAGAATCTCTCCCGTCCTTTAAGGATCTCGGGCGCGAGAGCTCCGGACAGCCTGTAGAGGATATACGCCGAGTCCATGTCTGGAACCGGCGCGGGGTCGCCTGAACGTTTCGCCGTCTCGCCCATGAATTCGTCCATGGAAAAGAAGCGCGGCGGAAAGAACGTCCTTTTCAGTTTTACGGCAAGGGCGCGGCGGAGGAACAGTGAAGGCCGTTTCGACGGGAATACGACCGCGATGCGGCTCAGATCGCTGCCGGTCCGGGACGCGAGGATATAGTCCGCTGTCGCGGCGATAAGGTCTTCAGACATCGCGAAGGTAACGACACGATCCATACAATCCTCAAAAACGTTCATGAGTTCATGGGTTGATGAGCTCATCAACTCATGAACGCCTTTTTGTATTTACTTTATTTCTTCCACTTCCAGCGTATCGAGGTAAAGCAGGTATCCACGCACGTCGCGGGCGGGGTACAGGCCGCGGGTCAGGCGCATGTATTCGCGTACCTGGGACTGCTGGCTTCCGCCGCCGCCGCGCGAGCTCTTGTAATCGACTATGACGACCCGGCCCTTCCCGACTATCAGCCTGTCTATCCTGCGGATCTCCCCGTCTTCCGTTATCTGTTCCTTCTCGGAGAAAACTTCCGCTCCGTCAACGAAAAAGAGATCGCGGGCGGCGGGAGCGGTGATGACAGCGCGGACCTTTTTTTCCAGCGTCCCGCGGTCCAGCGGGCCCGACGGGAACATCCGGAGCGCTCCTTCAGCCGCGGCGCTGACTATATCCCCGCACGTTCTGTCCGTACAATTACCGACGAGCGAGAGAGCGAAATGGAGCATCTCGCCCCGCCGCATGTTCTCCCGCTGTTCCAGACGGTGTTCATCGGCGAACTCATATTTGATCAGCGAGATCCAGTCGCGCGCCCTGACGGCGGGCATATCCATGTACCGCAGCGACGGCGGCGCCTTCCGCGGCGGGTACACGCCGGGCGAACCTGAAACATATTCTTCTTCGGGCAGGAGGAAACGCGCCGGGTTCAGGCTGCTTCCCGCCTTTGACGGCACGTACACGTGCAGCTCGCACCGCGGGCGGGTGAGAGCGACATACACCGTGTTCAGCTCGTCTATGAGGGCTCTGCGGTACCGCGCGCGGTACAATTCCGCGAGCTCATGCGAGTACTGCGCGTGTTTTTTGCTGACCCTGATCAGCGAAAGGCCTCCGGCGCCTTCGCGTATCTCGAACGACGCCTTGCCGCGACGCGACGACGCGAGGTTCATCGCGAGGAAAGGGACGATCACCACGGGGAACTCGAGCCCTTTCGATTTGTGTATTGTAAGAACGCGCACGGCATCCGTGTCCGCCATGGAAACGAAAAGATCAGCCTCTTCCGCCGCGTTGAAATAGTCCATGAACGGGGCGATCCCGGTACCCCTGTCTTCCTGTCCCTTTATCAGCTCCAGGAAACGGAGCACGAAGGCCCGGTGATCGGGATGCCGTTCCATGATGCCGAACGCGGCGATAATGCTGACCGCCAGCTCGTAGAGCGGAACGAATCCCACCGTCACGAACAGCTGTTCCAGCCAGCGGTCCCAGATGTCCGGCCACCTGCGCCGGAAATCGCGGTAGAGATACGCTTCGCGTTCCGTACCGGGGACAGTGTGCCGGCTGAAAATGAATTCCCGTATTTCGGCGGTATCCATGCCCGTGGCGGCGGAAAAAACCGTGCCGGTCGCGAACGAGGCGAATGAAAGGTCGTCTATCGGCGAATTCAGGAAAAGTAGCAGCGAGACGAGCTCCTTTATGATCCGGTTCTCACGGACGTTCATCGTTTTGTCAGAGGCGGCGGGGATCCCCGTTCCGAGGAGCCAGCCGGTGACGCGCTCCACTTCGCTGTTGTCGCGCACCAGTACCGCGATGTCCCTTGCCGCGAACCGGCCGCGCAGCTCCGCTGTCATGGAAACGATCTTTCCGCGTGTCGCCGCGTCCCGCTCCTCGCGGGTGCCGCCGTCCACCGGACAGACGCTGACGAGCCCCCGGTCATGGGAGGGTATGAACTCCTGGCGCGAGCCGCTGAAAATACCCGTGATCTCTTCGATATCCGCAGCCTGGAGCGGCACTTCCCGGTCTTCCTGCAGGCGTAAAAGGAATGACTTCAGATGTTCGGGAGAGAACTCGCCGTTATTGAACTCCACTACGGCGCGATGGCTGCGGTAATTGACGGACAGCGCTTCGCGCTGGCAGGGGAACGCGGGGAAACTGCGCGGGATCGCGTCAAAAAGGCCCGCGTCCCCTCCGCGGAAACGGTAGATGGCCTGCTTCTTGTCTCCAACGTAAAACAGGGAGCCTCCGGACGCCAGCAGCTCGTCCGCCAGCGGAAAGAGGTTGTTCCACTGCAGGACGCTCGTATCCTGGAACTCGTCGATAAGGAAATGGCGGAACCGCGTCGCCAGGCGATAGTACAGTTCGGGAACGGGAAGGGCATGCACCGAGAACAGTTCGCCGGCCTGCCGGTTCAGTTCCGGCAGGAACAGGACGTCATCGCGCCGTGAAAGCGCGTGAAAATCCCCCAGCACCATGTTGAATATGTCAATGTAGCAGTTAAAATATGACGATGCTTCGTGGCGGCACAGCATATCCAGAGACCTGCGGATCCCGTCCCAGAGCGCCGCGACGCGCGCCGGTACCGCGCGGCCTTTATTGACCGGGAAGCTCTCCCGGGCGAAATAGGCTGAAAGCCCGTCGAGCGAAAAGGTGTCGGGATTCTTTTCAATGAATGAAAAAAGGCCGGAGGCGAAGCGCTTATCTGTGCCTTCGGGAAGCTCATCCGCCAGGCCGCGCATCGCGTCGAGAATGCCGCGTTTGAGGGCGAACAGTTCCTTCGGGTTCCCTTCCGCGCTTCTTGTCAGCGTCCCGCCGTAGGTCGTGCTTCCCGTATACAGGTCCGCCACCAGGTCCATGATGGTGTCCCGGGGGAACCATCCCTGATTATCCTCGATACGCAGGTACTGAAGCAGGAAATCGCTGAACACGGCGCGCACCGCGCTGTCGGACTCGGCCTTCTCGATAAGCGCGTCGAGGCTGCGGGCAAGATATTCGCGGTACGCAGTCTCGATGCGGAATTGCGAGGAAAGCTGGAGTTTGAACGCGCAGCCGCTGACCAGCGCGTTGACGAAACTGTCGATCGTCTGCACCTGGAAGTGATCGTAGTTGCGCATCAGATGGTCCAGAAGGAGCCGCGCGCGGATACGCGCGGACGCGGCAGGCACGCCGAAGGACGATAAAAGAGAATCCCGATCTTCCGGCCGCGGGAACGCGTCCAGAGCGATCATCTTCAGGAACTCGAGGATGCGTTCCTTCATCTCGACGGTCGCCTTGTTCGTGAAGGTTATCGCGAGGATGTTCTTAAGCGGTATGTCGTCTTTTTTCAGCGAAGGATTGATAAGCAGCTGGAGATAACGGCGCGCGAGGGCATACGTCTTCCCGGAACCGGCGGAGGCCTCTACGATGCGTATTTCCGGGAACTGTGCTGGCTTCATTGTCTCAATAGACCTTTTTGCCTGTGAACCCTTCAAAGAAGGGGTTTTACTGGGAACATGGTTTCCCTGCAGCAGGCCGCATGAAGCATGATCCTCCGCTTTATGCGGGTTGAACGTTACGCTATAAGAGGGATAGTGACGGTGAAGGTTGAACCGGCGGACGGATCGCTCTCTACGGTAAGAGTACCCCCGTGGCTTTCGATGATGTTCTTTATCGTGGGAAGGCCCAGGCCTATGCCTTTTGTCTTGGTGGTGAACAGCGGTTCGAAAATATGCTGCCTGATGTCGGGGTCCATGCCGCACCCGGTATCTTTGACCGTGAGGCGGAACGTGTTCTCAGAGGAGAAAGCGGATGTGCTCACGGTCACGGTCCCTTGATGGTCGATCGCTTCGACCGCGTTGGACAGCAGGTGGCGCAGGATTTTCCGGAAACCATCCGGATCGGCCGAGACTTCCTTCACGTCCGGGCTGTACTCCCGGATGAACGTTATCTTCCTGTCGCCGAGGTTAAGCTCGCTGACGCATTCGTCGATCTCTTCATGGACCAGGACCGGCGTGGCCGCCGTGACGCGCAGCTGGGAGAAATCGAGCAGGTCGGAAATGATCCTGTTCGTGCGGCTTATTTCACTGGAGAGAATGTCCAGGAGCTCGCGCACGCGCGGGTCCCTGGTCTCTATATACCGTTTCAGATAATAGCTCACGTTCATGATGCTGGCAAGAGGATTGCGCACCTCGTGAGCGATGCTGGAAGCGAGGTGGCCGATGGCGGCGAGCTTTTCCGCGCGCACCAGGTCCTGCTGCATTCTGTTCATCGATTCGTTGGCCAAGCGCAGCTTTTCGTTGGAAATAAGCAGGTCGCGGTTGAGTTCCTCCAGCTTGCCGTAAAGGATGGACAGGTCCTCTTTTTCCTTGCGTTCCTGGTCTATGATCTTCTGGTACTGCTTCTCGCGGTAATCGCTGGTCATGACCAGATCGGCGAACAGTTTTATGGCGCCGCCGCGCGACCGGAGGCTCCCGCAGATCTTCTGAAATTCCCCTTCCGTGTAGAACTGCCTGCGGGCAAGGGACGATTCGCCGATCGCCTCGTTCATGATCTTTTCCGCGCCTTCCACGCCGATCAGCTGGGAAAGCATCGCCATGATGGTCGTGATATTGATGTCTACCATTATAAAACCTTTAAAAAGCGAGTAAGCGAGTAAGTGAGTAAGTGAGTAGGGAAAGGCAACGACAGGATACAAAGACAACGCCGATATTTTCTGTTTATTTCCATATCATATATCCGTTCTTTTTTTGAATCCGTCTTTTTGTTGTTCCTTACTCACTTACTCACTGCCTCAATTATTCAGGTATCAGCAATACCACGGTCGTGGTATTGTGGAAGCCGCTCAGCTGGCCGAGTTCCATGGCGATCTCGCCGTACGTTTCAAAACCGATCATGGGGATATGTCCGAGCACTTCGCTGATACCTTCCACCGCGCGGTCGAATTCCGGGCCGAGGATAACGGCGCGGCACACGCAGTCGAAAACGATCGCGCCGGCAAGCTTGACCCCGCGCGCCGCGGCAAGCGCATTCTCCGCGGCCTTGCGCGCGGACAGTATCTGCGCTTCCCTGGGGCTCTCCATGACCCGCAGCACCATGCCTTCCGCCATCATGCAGGGAAATGTTATGGGGCCGTCGCTGGCCGTAGTACCGCCCAGCCAGCGGATCTTATAGTCCGAACCGCCGGTCAGAAGCCCGGCCTCGTACCGCGTGAAGAATGAAGAGATCAGCTCGGGACGGGACATCATGTCGACGTTGATGCCGATGGTCTTAGCGCTTTCGCGGCAATATTCCTTCCATACCTCGAAGGCGGGTTTATTGTCTATTTCGTAGACGATGTTCCCCTTCGCTTTGGTCACCGTCAAAGGAGGGCTGATCGGCAGATGGCCGTGTTTTACGCCGATGGCTACCGGGATGCGGGACGCGACGAAGGCGATGCTCGCCGAATCCGAGGCGACTTTATCGTTGGAAAAGACGACGGTCTCGCGGAACTGAAGGTCGTCGCCGGCGGCACAGCCGGTGAATTTGACGTTAGGCCCGAGCGCGTTGAGCGCTGAAAGCACCGACTCCTCCCCTTTGCCCGCGATACCGTCTATCATTACCATCGCGGACAGATACGGGAATTCTTTTATCGGCGCCGGGACGCCGGCAGCCGCGTCCTGGAGGCACTTGACCTCGTCGGCGCGCAGGCCGGAACCCATGCCCGTAAAAAATGAGTGGGTATCCGAAGCGATGACCGCGCAGGCGACGCTCCCTTTGGAGACCCGTTCTTCGGTGAACTCGCCCGACGTGGAACAGCCGATCAGCGAAGCGTCGCCGGTCACCTGTCGGACGCCGTCGACGATCGAGCGGTAATTGTACGCGCTGGAAGCGAACACAATGACCAGGTCGGCCTTCGTTATACCGGCTTTTTTCATGGCCTTTTCCGCGACTTCGCGGCCTGCCTTGAAACTGTCTTCGGACGTAATGATGGCGGTACCGAATTTTGTGCCCATTAACACACCTCTTTTAATAACCGGCCTTGCGCATTTAATTCCTTCTCCCCTCTGGGGAGAAGGCCAGGATGATGGCATAAAAATGCCAACAGGATCGATCAACCGTATTTGCCGGTAATGTAGTCCTCGGTACGGCGGTCTTTCGGAACGGTGAAAAGAATATCAGTGGCTCCGAATTCGATAAGTTCGCCCAGGAGCATGAACCCGGTACTGTCGCTGATACGGGCGGCCTGCTGCATGTTGTGGGTCACGATGATGATCGTGTACCTCTTTTTCAGCTCCAGCATCAGTTCTTCGATCTTGGCCGTGGCGATAGGGTCCAATGCGGAACAGGGTTCGTCCATCAACAGGATATCGGGCTTTACCGCTATCAGGCGGGCGATGCACAGGCGCTGCTGCTGCTCCAGGCTGAGCCCGAGGGCGGAGCGTTTCAGCTTGTCTTTCAGGTCTTTCCAGAGGGAGACGGCGTCGAGGCTCTTCTGGACGATCCCGTCGAACTCGCTTCTGCTGAACAGTCCGTGTATCTTGAGGCCCAGAGTTATGTTCGCCTCGATGGACATCGGGAAAGGGTTGGGCCGCTGGAAGACCATGCCGATCCTCTTGCGCAGGGCGACCAGGTCGTATTTCGGGTCAAGGATATTCTTGCCGTCGACCACGATCCGGCCTTCCATGCGCACGCCCTCGATAAGATCGT
>CAZNYG010000041.1:0-17773 GCA_964577205.1 uncultured Elusimicrobiales bacterium
CGTCGCGGACAGCAGCAGGACGTCCACCGCGTGCTTCATCGCCTTGATCTTTTCCTTCTGACGGACGCCGAAGCGGTGTTCTTCGTCGATGATCAGAAGGCCGAGGTCTTTGAAGGAAACATCCTTCTGCAGCAGCCGGTGCGTGCCTATGACGATGTCTATCCGCCCCGCCCCGATCCCTGCGACGACGGTTCTCTGTTCGGCGCGCGACTGGAACCGGCTGAGAAGGCCGATACGGGCGGGGAACGACGCAAGCCGGTTGGTGAACGTCTGATAATGCTGTTCAGCCAGCACGGTCGTAGGCACCAGCACCGCCACCTGTTTTGAATCCTGCGCAACCTTGAAGGCCGCGCGGATGGCGACTTCGGTCTTCCCGAAACCCACGTCCCCGCAGATCACGCGGTCCATGGGCGTCGGTTTTTCAAGGTCGCGGTTGACTTCCTCGATCGCGCGCATCTGGTCCGCAGTCTCCTGATACGGGAACGAATCCGCCAGTTCCCGTTCCCAGGGCGTACCCGCCGCATAGGCGTGGCCCGGCGTATTGCGGCGGACGGCATACAGCTTCAGCAGTTCTTCGGCGAGGTCCTGCGCCCCCTTTTTTGCACGCAGTTTCGCGCGTTCCCAGGCTCCCGTGTCCAGAGAATACAGTTTCGGCCGGTAGCCTTCCACTCCGACATATTTCTGCACGACGCGGAAATCGTCCGGAGGCACGTACAGCTTGTCCCCTCCGCGGTATTCAATGCACAGATATTCGGATTCCTGTTCGCCCCGGGATATTTTCCTGAGGCCGAGATAGCGTCCGATACCGTATTTTTCATGGACCACATAATCGCCCGGCGACATTTCCCAGAGGCCTTCGAGGCGGCGGCCCGACTTGAACCGGGGAAAGCTGACCGGACGGCGGCGGTACAGTATCTCCTGGGAACTCAGGAAAGCGATCTTTCTTTGCGGCGAAAAGAACCCTTCCGCCAGCGGGCCGATAGCGATATCCGGCATTTCCCCCCGCCACCCCTGGTCACAGAGAACATCCTCGATGCGTTCCCTGTCACCGGTGTTCGCGGCTATTATGGCGACCCTGTATCCCGTGCCCGCGTACTGCATCAGGTCGTCGGTAAAAAGCCGGAAGTTCCCCTCCCAGCGCGTGAACGTTTTGAAACCCGCGTCCTCCGCGCCGGGCGAAAGGGGATCGTTGATCAGGGTAGGATAATCGGCCAGGCCCGCGGGCATATGTTCTCCGGGCGGCATGTCGAAATAGACGAGTGATCCCTCCGGCAGGAACCGGTCAATGGTCCCTTCCGCCGATTCCCTGGCGGGAAGAAGGTCCACCCTGCGCTGGGGCGATTCAGAACGCTGAGTGACGACATCGAAGGTTTTAATGGATTCGAGGGCCGACTGATCGAACACCAGGCGCCAGGGCAGCTGCTGATCGACGGACCAGATATCCAGTATCTCTCCCCGCCGGCTGAACTGGCCTTTTTCCTCTACGAAATCGACGCGCTGGTATCCCAGCCGGGCGAGATCGTCCATGAAAGGGTTGAACGGATATTCACGGCCTGAGACCAGGGGTAGGATATCGTTTTCAAGACTTGGCGGAGAGAATGTCGGGGCGGCGATGGATCCTGGAGAAGCGATGACGACGGTGTGGGGATTTCCGGCTAGCGCGCGCAGAGCGGTCACCCGTTCAAACTGTTCCCCCGCAGGGAAACGGCACACGGCGACGGCCTCGTGGCGGGCGGCAGCGAGCGCGGCAATATTTCCTTCCCAGAGGGCGAAATCTTCCTCCGGCACGACGGCGAGAACCGCAGCGCCGGCAGGGATGTGCTCAAGGATATACCATGCCTTGCCGCCGCCGGCAAGGCCCGACACGATGCGTTTCATCTCTTACCGTGCTTCCCTGAATAGCGCGCGCAGTTTCTCCCCGCGGCCCCCGGTCCGCCGGTATAGCGGCTCTTTGTCGGAAGCGTACGCCGCCAGAGTGTCATTGAAGACGGGTTTTTCCCTGACGTAAAATATGCCCAGCGGCAGCCTGTCCGTTTCCAGCGCGCGGCGGAAGGCCTTCTCCCGGTCACGCGGATCGTGATCCGCTTCCAGCATGTACGTATGCTGCTTGAACCAGGCGTGGGTATTCACTTTATTGAACGTCACGCACGGCTGGAACACATCGACCAGCGAAAAACCTTTATGGCGTATGGCGGCTTTTATCATTTCTCCAGCGTGTTCCGCTTCTCCCGCCGACGAACGCGCCACGAAAGAAGCGTCCATCCCCACCGCCATCGCGATCGGGTTGAACGGCTCAGCGGAGACTCCCTGTACCTGTACCGGGGTCACGAACCCTTCCCGGCTGGTCGGAGATGCCTGGCCTTTAGTCAGCCCGTACACCATGTTGTCATGGACGATCACCGTGATGTCCGGATTGCGGCGGATGGCATGCAGCAGATGATTGCCGCCTTCCCCGTAAATGTCGCCGTCACCGCTGGTGACAATGACCGTCATTTCCGGGTTGGCGGCTTTTATGGCGGTGGCCGGCGGCAATGCCCTGCCGTGGAGTCCGTTGAAAAAATTGGTCCGGAAGTAATGCGGCATCTTGGCCGCCTGCCCGATGCCCGAGACCGTGACCAGTTTTTCAGGCGGGATATCCAGCTCGGCGAGCGCGCTCTTGAGGATCTTGAGGATGCTGAAATCGCCGCATCCCGGGCACCACGCGATGTCTACGGGCCCCATTTCGTAACGGTCCGTGTCGGTCATGGCAGCGCCCCCTTTATCCTTTCCGTCAGCTCTTCAACGCTGAACGGAAGGCCGTCGTATTTAAGGATCGAACGGTCCGCGGGAACGCCGGTCATGCCGCGGATAAGCCGGGCGAACTGCCCGGTCGCGTTCTGTTCAATGATAATGGTCCGTTCCGCCTTACGCATCGCGTTGGAGACCCATGGATGCAACGGATACACCTGGGAACAGTGCATGACCGCGATATCGCCGCGTCCCGTCGCCTCCACCGCTTCCGCGATCACGTCGCGGGTGGATCCCCAGCCGAGCACCAGCGTACGGAACCTGTCAGGCCCGCTCAGCGCGGGCGGGATAATTTCTTTTTCGATCAGCGCCAGTTTCTTCAGACGCTTTTCGACCATGCGCCGGCGCACGTCCTCATCTTCGGTAATATGGCCGTCCTCATCGTGCTCGTCGGAATCGACGGCAACAAGCCCGCCGCCGTGCCCCGGGATGCCGCGAGGAGAGACGCCGTTGTCCGCGGCGCGGTACCGCCTGTAGTCCGCCGTTGTTTCCGTTACGTAACGTTCAACGGCGATAGTGTTCAGGGGCGGTTCAGGTAAATTGTAGTACGAATCCACGAAGAACTGGTCGCTGAGAATGAAGACCGGCACCTGGAACCTGTCCGCGAGATTGAAAGCGTGGGCGGTAAGGAAGACAGCCTCTTCAAGCGATCCCGGCGCGAAAATGATACGCGGGAACTCGCCGTGCCCGGCATACAAAGCCAGATTGAGGTCACCCTGTTCCGTCCTGGTGGGAAGTCCCGTCGCCGGAGCCGGCCGCATGCCGATGCTGACGACCAGCGGGCTTTCGATCATGCCCGCCAGGCTGACGCCTTCCGTCATCAGCGAAAACCCGCCTCCTGCCGTGACTGTCAAAGCCCGGGCGCCGGCGTACCAGGCGCCTATCGCCATGTTGACGGCGCTTATCTCGTCCTCCGCCTGCTCGGTCACGATGCCGAATTCGGCTGAGCGCTGCGCCAGATAGGTCAATATGCCCGTCGAAGGGGTCATTGGATAAGCGGACACGAAATCGCAGCCGCCGGCGATCGCTCCAAGCGATATCGCGTCCGCGCCGCTGATGATGATCTCGTCCCTGATCTCCGGATGGCGCGCTATCGAGATCTCTATCTTTCCCGGGCCGGCAAGTCCCGTGCCGATATCATGCCCGCGCCTGCCCGCTTCGATGTTCTTCCGCACGATGTCAGCGGCTTTTTTGGCAAAGAAAGCTCCCAGATGATCGTCGAGTATCTTTCGTTCGATCCCGAAAAGCCCGAGGATGACGCCCACCGCCGCGGTATTGGCGAACAACGGGTTCCCTGCTTCCCGCGCGATGGCGGAGAAAGGGACATCGATAATCCGGCGGTCCGACAGCAGTTTCTCCCTGTCGCCGAGGATGATGGTCTCCGCGGTGATCCGTTTATTGAGATGGGGGATGGCATCACTGTCCAGCGGGATAAGGACATCGATCCGCCGCAGGTACGCGTGCTTTCGTCCGGACGAGACGCGCAGTTCGGTGGAGTTGCTCCCTCCCCGGACTCGCGACATGTACTCCTTGGTGGCGAACACATGACAGCCCGCGGCCTTGAAGACACGCGTCAGCAGCCGTTCCACCGTCTGAATACCCTGGCCGGCTTCGCCGCAGATCACTATCGAGGCATCGTCTACGATCCGTCTTCGCGTTTCATTCATAATGTCTTTTTTCCTGCTTTACTCACTTGATCTCCTGCTCGCCGCTTTTTAGAAATTGACCGCCAGGATCTCCGCGTAAGAGCGGGGATGCAGGCACGCGGGGCACTTCTCCAGAGATTCGGGGCCTTCGTGGACATAGCCGCAATTACGGCATTTCCATTTTACCGTTTTATCCCTTTTAAATACCTGGTTTCCCTCAATATTGGAGGCAAGAGCGCGGTAACGCTGTTCATGCCAGGTTTCCGCTTTGGCGATAGCGCGGAATGCCGCCGCGACATCGTCGAACCCTTCCAGATCGGCTGCTTTCGCGAACCCGGGATACATTTCCGTATGCTCATGGTTCTCGCCGGCGGCCGCGGCCAGCAGGTTCTCGAGCGTCGTTCCGATCTTTCCCGCAGGGAACGAGGCTGAGACTTCCGCCTCGCCGCCCTCCAGGAACTTGAAGAAACGCTTGGCGTGCTCTTTTTCATTGTCCGCCGTATCGGCGAAGATCTCCGCTATCTGCTCGAATCCCTCTTTCTTTGCCTGCGAAGAGAAATACGTGTACCGCATACGGGCCTGAGATTCCCCGGCGAACGAGGTCATGAGGTTCTTCTCCGTCTGTGATCCTTTAAGGCTTTTCACGATGACACCTCTTTATATGCGCTCCGCAAGGTCACAGATCCCTTTCGTTGAACCAGGATCCGTGAATGTTGCAGGTCTCGATAGCCGCTATTTTCCCGCCTGTCACTTTAAGGTGCAGACCGGCTGCCGGGTGCATGCGCCCGGGGGTGAGATGAACCCGCGACAGGAAATTTTTGTCTATATAGAGATCGATGCAGGTAATGTAATGCTCCGGAAGCATCGGATGAGGTATCTCTCCGACCTTCACCGTGACATCGACACATCCCTCCGGCATGATACCGCAGGTTTTGGAGACAATGATCGCTGGTATGTGCTTTTTTTCGGATTCGCCGTATGTCGCGACATCGGCTGAAGTTTTAATGTCGTTCTTTGCTTTGAACGCCGTTTTCGGCGCTCCGCAAACCGGGCATTTTTCAGGGATACTGCCGTCAATGGAAATGAAACCGCAAACACCGCACGCGAAACCGTTCATGGGAAACTCCTTTTAGTAGAATGTCAAACTGGAAAACGCTGCTTTTTAATAGACGCCGAGAGCACCGAGAATGTGAATGGCCAGAAGAATGATCGCCGCATAAGCGCAACGCATGTGTACTTTAAGAGGTTTGCGCCGGATGCCGGTGAACATTGCGGCCAGGATCATGATGAATCCCGCGATACCGGACCAGATGAACAAAGGCAGGCCGAAAAGGGACATGGTTAACCACCTTGAATGCAACGGCATTCATTAGTTCATTGGTTGACTGTTTGAAGCTAATACATATATTACAGCCTCGTTTCTACAAATGAACGAATCAACCATTGACCCAGTGAACGCCGTTACAGTTTTTCCGCAAAGGCCTTCGCGTACTCGTAAGATGCTTTAATATCGTCGGTACTCGGCGCAAAACGGACGGTCAGCGCCGGCTGCGCTATCTCGACACCGGCCTCCCTGAGCGCTTTTTCGAGGGATCTCTCCGCGCCGCCGCCCCAGCCGTAGGAACCGAATATACCGGCGACGCGCCCTTTCGGCTTCAGTCCCTTCAGGAACTCCAGGAATCCGGCGATCGTCGGCAGCATGTCGTTGTCGTGCGTCGAGGACCCGACCAGGTATCCACGGGCGTCCAGCATCTCGTTCGTGATGTCCGTGCGGTCGATCTTCGTTATATCGTACAGCCTGGCCGGTATGCCGGTGTCGGTCAGGGCATCCATCATGCGGCGGGCCATCTTTTCCGTAGATCCCCACATCGTTTCATAGAAGATGACGACTTTCTTCCGGGTCTCGTTCTTCGTCCACCGCAGATAGGCGTTGATGATCGCCCCGGGGTCTTTGCGCCAGATCACGCCGTGGCTGGGCGCTATCATTTTTACGGGTATGTCCATCTTCACTACTTCTTCTATTTTGCGGGCTATAATTGTGCCCAGGGGCCAGAGGATGTTGGCGTAATACTTCGACGCTTCTTCCATCAGGATCGCATTGTCCACTTCGTCGTCGAACCTCTGGCTGGAAGCCAGGTGCTGGCCGAAAGCGTCGTTCGGCATAAGGATCGCGTCTTCCTGAACATAAGTGAACATGCTGTCGGGCCAGTGGATCATCGGCGCTTCGATGAACTGCAGCGTCCGTTTGCCCAGTTTCAGGGTGTCGCCGGTCTTTACCGTCTGAAAGTTCATGTCCATGTAATAGTACCGCGAAAGCCCGTCTTTGCAGCGGGCCGTTCCGTAAACCTTCGCGTCCGGGCATTGATTCAACACAGCGGGCAATGCGCCGGAATGGTCGACTTCGACGTGGTTCGCGACGACGGCGGTGATGCGGGCCGGATCGATGATCTGCCGGATATTCTCCAGGAGTTCGCCGGCGAACTCCGCTTTCACGGTGTCGATCAGCGTCACCGTGTCATCGATTATCAGGTACGCGTTATAACTGGTGCCCCTGCGCGTGACATACGTGTTGCCGTGAAAGGTCCTCATGTTCCAGTCGACAACGCCCACGGAATATATGTTCTCAGCGATCTTGACTACAGACATAGCCCCTCCATTGTCTTTATCTCTTTCTTTAGTATTGGCCGCCGGCATCGGGCACAAAAGACCCGCGCAGCCGCGCTGCCATGATCATCTCCGGCGGGGACGCCTATTTCTTCAATTTAGCCCGGTAATTCTCTATCGCCTTGTGCAGGGCACCGGCGCCGAGATTTGAACAGTGCATTTTGTTCGGCGGCAGGCCGCCCAGCTCGGAGGCGACCGATGCGTCCGTGATCTTCAGCGCTTCTTCCAACGTCATGCCTTTTGCCATGTCGGACACCATCGACGAAACCGCTATGGCGGCGCCGCACCCGAAGGTCTTGAACTTGACGTCTTCCAGGCGGCCGTCCTTCACCTTGACGTAGAAGGTCATCATATCGCCGCAGACAGGATTCCCCACCTCACCGACACCGTCGGCATCCTTGATCTCGCCGACATTGCGCGGGTTCTGGAAGTGGTCCATCACTTTCTCTGAATAAAATGGCATCGGTGTTCACCTCGACTGGAAATTAACGGCGTTCATTTGTTCATTAGTTGATTGGTAAAGCCATTGCACAGCCTATCAGTCAACATGCTGTTTAAATATTCAGGGATCCTTGGATGATAATACAGTCTTCGACTTCGACAAATGAAATAATGAACCAATGAACTGATGAACGCCTTTCCTATTCAATGTCCTGATTTTCGTGTTCGTGCTCGTAATCTGTGCCGGGGCCCGCGGCCATGCGCTGGCCGGTTTTAAGGAAATACCCGTAAAGCGGAGACATATCCCTCAGTTTTTTTACCAGAGGCGGGAACTCAGAGAGCAGATAGTCCACATCCTCATCGGTAGTATATTTGGAAAGTGTCATAAGAATGGAACCCTGCCCCACCGCCGTATCCACGTTGATGGCCGTCAGGACGTGAGACATCTTTAACGCCTTGGACGCGCAGGCTGAACCGCTGGAAACGAGTATCCCTTTTGAATCCAGCATCAGGAACATGCCTTCTCCTTCCACGAATTCTATCGAAAAGTTCACATTGCCGGGCAGCCGTTTTTCCGGATGGCCGTTCAGGTACACGTACTCCATTCTGCCCGGCAGTTCCCTGATCAACCGGTCGCGCAGGCGGCTCATGTTCGCTTCATTGGCCGCCATTTCTCTGGAAGCTATCTCGCAGGCCGCGCCGAGGCCGACGATAGCCGGGACATTCTCCGTTCCCGCCCTTCGGCCGCCTTCTTGAATTCCGCCGTCGATCTGAGGGATAAGCCGCAGCCCTTTTTTCACATAGAGCGCCGCCGCGCCCTTGGGCCCGTGGAATGCCGTGCCCGCCAGCGTAAGCAGGTCAGCGCCCAGTTCTTCTGCGTTCACCGGTATGGTGCCCGCGGTGCAGACGGCGTCGGTGTGGAATACTATGCCTTTCCCGCGCGCGGCCCGGGCGATATCCGCTACGGGCTGAATGGTACCGATCTCGGTGTTGGCATGCTGTATTGAAACCAGGACAGTATCATCCCGCAGGGCTTTTTCAACTTCAGCCGGATCGATCATGCCGTAACGGTCCACCGGCACCTCCGTCACTTCAAAACCGAACTGCGAAAGGCGCTTCGCCGCGTTCAGCACGGAAAAATGCTCGATGGCCGAAACCACAATGTGTTTACCCTTTTGCCTCAACGCTTCGGCGGCGCCCTTTATCGCGAGATTGTTCGATTCCGACCCGCATGAAGTGAAAATGATCTCGTCCTCCCGGGCGCCGATCATGGAAGCTACCTTCCGTCGAGCGGTGTCGATGGCATCCCTCGACTCGGCCCCGAGCGTGTAAATGCTCTGAGGATTGCCGTAATGTTCCCGGAAATAAGGGAGCATGGCCTGGAACACGCGCTCGTCGAGCCTAGTGTTTGACTGATTATCGAGATACACCTGTTTCATGATTTTTTCCCTGCCAGGCATTGGACGCACACGCCGCGCAGATAGCCATGTAACTCCTTTATCTGATGCCCGTGAATATGCGTCTTGTGAATGTTCGGACATTCCACCGCAACGTCCACTATCCTGCCGCATTTCTCACACAGAAGGTGATGATGGCAGCTAAGGTTCATGTCGTAGCGGATCTCCGTCCCTGTGATCATGACCGGAATGATGATACCCTTGTCCTGAAATGACCTGAGCGTGTTATAGATGGTCGTCCTGGACATCGTGGGGATCTCTTTCACCAGTTCCTTGAAGATCATTTCCGCCGTGGGATGTTCACCGAGACGTTCCATGCTCTCCAGTATCTTCAGACGCTGGAGCGTCGGTTTGATCCCTTTTTCCATTAAAAGCTGCTTAGAGTGCTCCCTGTTTGTAATCATTACAGTTGTGTATTATATACATTTGTATTGGCTTTGTCAACGCGCCTCGGGTGAAACCAGGATGGTAGTGTCCCGGGGATGGCGGATGAGCAGAGAGTTGATTACCACGGTCGCCGAGCTGAAGGCCATGGCCGCGGCGGCGATGACAGGGTTCAGAAGGTATCCGGTAAAGGGGTATAGTATGCCGGCGGCGACAGGCAGTCCGACGATATTGTAAAAGAAGGCCCAGAACAGGTTCTGCCGGACGGTGCGAATCGCGCGCCGGCTCAGTTTGATCGCGGTATATACATCCATGACATCGTTGCGTACCAGCACGATGGACGCGGATTCCATGGCGGCGTCCGTACCGGAACCGATAGCTATCCCCACATCGGCTGTCGCCAGCGCGGGAGCGTCGTTGATGCCGTCGCCCACCATCGCAACCCGGCGGCCATCGTCCCTGAGCTCCTGGATCCTGGCCGCCTTATCCTCAGGCAGCACCTCCGGTATGACCTCATCTATGCCCGTCTCGCGCGCGATGGCCATGGCGGTGGCGCGGCTGTCCCCGGTTATCATGCAAATCCTTTTGCCCGCCCGCTTCAGCAGCGCCACCGCGCGGGGAGCGCTTGCCTTGACAGTATCCGCGACAGCGGCATAACCGATATTCCTGTTCTGCGCGGCGATCCACAAGAGCGTTTTCCCAGCGCGGGCCAGGCATTCGCTTTCCGCGGCAAGGCTTTCATCGATCTTTACCCCCAGTTCTTCAAGAAACTCCCTTTTTCCGACAATAATATCGCGCCCTTCTGAACGCGCCTTTACCCCTTTGCCCGGGACCACGCGGAACTCTTCAACGTCGACCCGTCCGGCTCCTTTCAGTTCCGCATAAGCGATGACCGCGCGTGCCAGCGTGTGTTCCGAACGCTCCTCGACCGACGAAAGGACACCGAGCACATTAAGCAGGTCTTCCCCCTCGGCAACGCGGAAATCGCTCACCACCGGTTTCCCCTCGGTCAGCGTCCCGGTCTTGTCGAAAACGATCGTGTCCACGGTTTCAGCTTTCTGCACAGCTTCGGCGTCCCTGATAAGTATGCCGTGCCGGGCGGCGATCCCCGTCGCCACCATTATGGCCGTCGGCGTGGCCAGTCCGAGAGAGCAGGGACAGGCGATGATAAGCACCGATATAAGCGCTGTCAGCGCCATCCCGGTATCCCCGGAATACCATAACCAGAAAAAACCCGACGCGGCCGCGAGGATCATGACGGCCGGGACGAACCAGGCCGCGACACGGTCGGCCAGCCGCTGCACCGGCGCGCGCGACACCTGAGCACGGCGCACCATGTCGATAATGCGGGCAAGCACCGAGTCTTCGCCGGTATGACGCGCCGCAAAGGTGAAACTGCCGTTCATGTTCAGCGTACCGCCGATCACGGTGTCACCCGCTTTTTTTTCAACCGGAATGCTTTCCCCGGTGATCATCGATTCGTCGACTGACGAGTATCCTTCCCGCACCGCGCCGTCCACCGGCACGCGCTGCCCCGGTTTAACCAGGAGCACATCGCCCGCAGCTATGTTCCCTACGGAGATCTCTTCCGGGTTGCCGTTGCGCATGATCCATGCGGTCGAGGGTTGCAGTTTTCCCAGCGCGCGTATGGCGGCTGATGTCCGGCCGCGGGCCGCCGCCCCCAGCCAGTTGCCCAGAAGGATAAAAGCGATGATCATGGCCGCGGTCTCATAGTACAGGTCTTCGGTACCGTATCCCGGAGACCCTTTCAAAATGAGAACCGTTATGAAGAGGCTGTACAGATACGATGTTCCCGTACCGATCGCTATCAGCGTATCCATGCTGGCTGTCTTCGTCTTGATATATGCCAGGATCCCCCGGCGGAAGAAACCGCTGCCCGCTATGATGACAGGCGTCGCCAGAAGCCACTGGAGCAGCGCCATTGCCCCCGGCGGAAGCGAGGGGAACGGAAGCCCCGCGTGGCGGCTCATCGCGATATACATTAGAGGGACACCGAGCGACGCGGAGAGGATACAACGTCTCCGGAGGCCGGCCTCTTCTTCATGACGCGCCTGTTCTTCCGCGTCTACGGGTTGAACGGCACGTTCCGCCCGTACGACTTTGTATCCTGCTTCCGTGACGGCCGCATCGAGATCGCTCTCCATTACCAGGGATGGATCAAAAGAAATGAGCGCCGTTCCGTCGGCCGCGTTGACGTCAGCCGCGGACACTCCCGGCAGCGAACGAAGGGCGTTTTCCACCCGCCGGGCGCAGGAGACACAGTGCATGCCGGTGATAACGAGAGTCTTTTCCATTGTGGTGTGCAGTTCAGATGATGTATCGACAGATTATTCCTGCTCCCCCGGATTGCCATTGCCGATTCTCAATTTGAGTCAATTTACATTTTACTTTTTTCGTTTAACATTGTTTTATAACGGAGATACTCTTACCGCTTTTTTCGGCGTCACGGGGCACTTGTTCTCGCATATCGCGCAGCCGACGCACAGGCCCCTGTCGATGACCGGCATACCGATCTTTGTGCCGTCACCCAGAACGCGTTCCTGCACCTTGATCGCTTTTTCGGGGATCGGGCAGTGTTCTTCACATACCAGGCAACTCTGGTCGCTGCTCCACGGGATACAGATCGAACGGTCAACCGCGGCAAGCCCCAGTTTTGTACGCCGCTTTTCTTCAACGCTCAAACTCCGTATGGCGCCGGTAGGACACACCTGCGTGCACAATGTACACTGATATTCGCAATAAGCGATCTTCGTGTTCAGGCGCGGCGTCCACACGCCGTCCAATCCGCTTTCCAGAAGGGCTGGATGCAGCGCGTTGGTCAGGCAGACTTTCATGCAGTTGCCGCATCGCACGCACCGCTGGACGAACTCCTGTTCCGGCAATGCTCCAGGCGGACGGATGACAGTCCGTATCCTTCCTGCCGTACGGCGCGCCGCGCCGGAAAGAAAAACAAGCGTGCTTCCCAGAACGCCCAGGAACTGCCCCCTGCTCATCATGCTTCCCGACTGATGCGGGTCCGGTGCTGCCGGGTTGCGCGAAGGCGGCGGAGGCAGCGGGCTGCCGTCCGATCCGAAGTGGACCGGTTCGCCCTGAAGCGCGTTTCCTTTTTGTCCGGGATCGGAATGCCTGAAAGAAAAAGAAACGTTACCCCTGGGACAACGGGACACGCAGTCCATGCACATGACGCACTCAGACGCCGCGCAGCTGTTGTCCGAACGTATGGCGTTGGTGCGGCATACGTCGCGGCACAGGCTGCATCCCGACGGACAGCCTGACGTCTTCCGCCTTAAAAACGGCGCGCGTGACGCCAGTCCGAGCATGGCGCCAAGAGGGCAGATATACCGGCACCAGAAACGCCGGCGCACGATGACCAGCACGAGTACCGTTAAGAACACCACCGTGACAAGGGCCGCGTGCGAAAAGCGCGGATGACTGATATCAAGCACGTTCTGCTGGAACCCGAAGTAAAAACCCTCAAGCCACGCGGGCGACCCCGTTACAGACATAAGGAAGGCAAAGGCGCGCTCAAGAGCGTTGTTAGCGAACGGATGCACCGTAAAGGAAAACGTGCGCACGAAAATGGTTATCGGGTCGAACAGCCAGACAAGCTGGATCCCCGCAAGCGCCGCGATAAATAACAGGCCGAGCAGAACGTACTTTACCGCGAGTCCGCGGCCCGGTTCTCCTTCGCGTTTTCTGATAAACCGCCCGACTATGGCGGCCTCGGCGTCCATGACGGCTCCCAGCGGGCATATCCATCCGCAGAAGACCCGCCCGAGAACGTATGCCCCGGCAAGCGTAACGGCGGAAAAGATCAGTCCAGCAAGAAGCACCCGCTCGGCGATCGCCGTCATGACCATCACCAGCGGATCCGCCTGAAACAGGTACGAGGGATTGACGAACCCCCTGAGCGGATACTTGGTCATCCAGATGACGATGAACAATCCGGCAAAGATCGCCGTCTGAACGGCCCGCCGAATATAAACGGGGAATGGTTTGTTCATAAATACCTTAACAACGGGCGCTGGACGCGGGACACTTGATCATAGACCTGATGCATTCAAAGACTTTTTAGCACGGACTGAAGTCCGCGCCTACCAATGATAAGAGCAACACTTTGTCGTTCCGATCCGTTAATCCCATGTCCAGCGTCCAGTGTCTTGTGTCCGCTTCTATATCATTATTTCCTTGATCCGGGCTTTTTTCAGGTCTTTGCTTCCCAATCCGGCCGCGGCGCCTGCGACCACGGTATTAATCTGGTCCGGCGCAAAACCGAACAACGCGGCGGCACGCGCGTCCGCGAGTACCGGATCTACTGACGCGATGATGGTGTCGGTCCTCTTCACGTCGTCCGGGTTGCCCCCGTTCGGGCCGCCCCGCAGGAGGATGCGCGTCGCATCGATGATGTTCAGGTCGGGTTTGATGAAGGCCGTCACCTCAGCCAGTTTACGGCCGATCTGCTGGTGCATCCTGCCGCGCGGCCCTCCGCAGACGCCCATCAGGTTTTTCATTGACAACGTCAGATCGGTAAGCCCGTGATCTTTGGCTATCGGCACATTGATGAAGCAATCGCATTCGGCCGCGTCCTTCAGGATCGGCCAGTCCTGCATAAGGCTGCCCGCGGGGAACTGTCCCGGGAGATAACGCCACTCGTCGGTATAGAAGACGATCGCGCCCGCGGACCGCGCGGCGGCGGCGATACCGCTGTTCTCGTAGCAGCGGCGCGGATCGTTGCAGGTATTGTCGAACACCTTGACCATTTTGGCGCCGGCGCCGCGGCACAGCCGCACGATCTCCGCCACGACGGCGGGGTTGGTATCGGCCGCCTGCTCTGGGGAACGGTCCCACCCGATGTTCGGCTTGACTACGACCACGTCGCCCTTGCGGACGAACAGCGATATTCCGCCAAGGGCTTCGACGGCGCGGCGCGTGTTCACCGCGGGATCGGGGCCTTTGACGACGGCAAGGTCGGTCAGGGTGGAGACTTTTCTCCCGGCACGCGGGCTCAGTGTTTTTCCCGTGCGCGCAAGGGCGCGCTGCGGCGCGGCTCCGCCGATAAAGGCCCAGCCCAGCAGGGTTCCAGTGATCTTCAGGAAACTTGCACGGGAAAGCGGCATGTCAAAGAACTGTTTCAGTTTTTTCTCCGAAATGTTATTTTCGCTCACTTCGCCTCTCCTTGGGAGTCCGCGCGGGGGCGGGCTTAGCCGCCCGGATAAATCGCGTGATCAATTCTTCCCACTGTCTTAAATTCAACATACGAAGACACGACTATTCCCGCTTCAAATAGAAGGATCATCGGCGCGACAAAAATGAGCATGGTAAAAGCATCGGGCGTCGGGGTCAGCACAGCTGCCGCGACGCATATGCCGAAATAGACTTCTTTCCGGTGCCGTCGGAGAAAAGCAGGATTCACGATGCCGGCCCGCGTCAGGACGGCCGCTATCACGGGGATCTCGAACATGATGCCGCCGAGCACAAGCAGTGAAAGAATGAACGAAAGATAGCTGCTGAGCGTTATCATCGGCTCCGCTACCTTGCCCGCAAGCCCGAGAAGGAACCGCAGAGAAAAAGGCAGAACGACGGTGTAGGTGAACACGCAACCCGCCAGAAAAAGAAAAAACGCCGCGCCAACCCACGCGGGCAGGGAACGGCGCAGATCGACAGGAACAGCGGGCCTGATGAACAGCCAGAACTGATGGAACAACAGGGGGCTGACCGCGAATATACCGGCTGCCAGGGCGGCCTTTACATATAATGAGACGATCTCGGCGGGTTTAAGGATGGTAAAACGGGTGACAAGCCCGTGTGAAGGATACGTAAGGAATGCGATAATACGGTCGCCAAAGAAAAGTGAAACAATGGTACCGGCCAGGATAAACCAGACACAATGTAACAGCCTGCGACGCAGTTCATCAAGGTGTTCGGTAAACGGAAGGATGGAGCAGCCGCTGCCGGTCGCGGCGTTGCCATACGGACCCGGATGAGCGTTATCCCTGTTTGTCTCCGCCATCCCCAGGTTCCCCCTTCTTGGAATCGTCGCCGCCCTGAAGCGCTTTTTTCAACTCCCGCACCGACTGTCCGATGGCTTTGCCGACTTCAGGAAGACGCCGTGAACCGAACAAGAGAAGTGCGATAATGGCAAGGATAACGATCTCTTGAAAACCCAATCCGAACATGAATTACCTCACTTCGATCGCGCGTAACTTCGACTGCAGCTCCATTATAACACCCTTGGATTCCCTTGTCAACGAACGGGGATCTCGCGTTTATCATTCCAATATTTTTACTGCTGCTGGTGGATCTCGGATGTGAAATGGAACTCTATGGCGGGATTGTCGGCTATCAGGTGGCGGAGGGTCCACTCTGACTCCGAGAAAAAGACAACGTGGTCGTCCTTGTCACGGCCGACGCGTTCCATGCGGTACCGGCAGAACTCTTCCAGGGCATTCTCATCTTTTGAGGTCAGCCAGCAGGCTTTGTAGAACCGGAGGGGTTCAAAACGGCAGGAAGCGCCGTACTCGTGTTCCAGGCGGTACTGAATGACGTCGAACTGGAGCTGGCCCACGGTGCCGATGATCTTGCGCCGTCCATGGTCCTGGGTAAAGAGCTGTGCCACGCCTTCGTCGGTAAGTTCCCGCACGCCCTTTTCCAGCTGTTTGGCCTTCATCGACGTGTTGATCAGCTCCATGAAGATCTCGGGCGAGAAACGAGGGATCCCCTGGAAGACCAGGTTCTCCCCTTCGGTCAGCGTGTCGCCTATCTTGAAGTTGTCGCGGTCATAAAGGCCGATAACGTCGCCGGGAAAAGCTTCTTCGACAACGTCCTTTTTCTGGCCCACAAAGGTGGCAGGGTTGTTAAAACGGAAATCCTTGTCTAAGCGGACATGGTGGAAGAATTTGTTGCGTTCGAACCTGCCGGAACAGACGCGAAAGAAGGCGATTCGGTCCCGGTGGCGGAGGTCGATGTTAGCGTGGATCTTGAACACGAACCCGCTGAGCTTGTCTTCGTTGGGGCTCACTACGCGGGTGTTCGCCTCGCGGGAGCCCGGGGTGGGAGCGATCTCGCAGAAAGTGTCCAGCAGTTCCTTGACGCCGAAATTGTTTATCGCGCTGCCGAAGAAGACCGGCGCCAGATAGCCGCCCAGATAATCCTTGACTTCAAAAGGTGAATAGACGCCGTCCGCGAGAGAAGTTTCTTCCCTCAGCGTTTTGGCGTAATCTTTGCCGATGGCCTCATCGAGTTGAGGGTCCGAAAGGTCGGTAATATTGACGATATCTTCTCCGATGGTCGCGCGCCCGGGCCGGAACAGGTGCAGATGCCTGCGATACATATTGTAGACGCCCTTGAAACTGCTGCCCCTGCTGATAGGCCAGCTGAGCGGCCGCACATTTATCTGAAGCTTGTCTTCCAGCTCGTCGAGCAGAGCGACGGGTTCCTGCCCTTCACGGTCCAGCTTGTTGATGAAGATGATGACCGGCGTGCTGCGCATCCGGCAGACTTCCATCAGCTTTTCCGTCTGGGATTCCACGCCCTTGACCGAGTCCACGACCAGAATGACGCTGTCCACCGCCGTAAGGGTGCGGTAGGTATCTTCCGCGAAGTCCTTATGGCCGGGCGTATCAAGCAGGTTGACCCTGAGCCCATTATAGTCGATGCTCATGACGGACGTAGCCACGGAAATACCGCGCTGCCGTTCGATATCCATGAAGTCCGAGGCAACGTTCTTCTTGATCTTGTTGGACTTCACCGCCCCCGCCGTCTGGATCGCGCCCGCGAAAAGCAGCAGCTTCTCCGTCAGCGTCGTTTTCCCCGCGTCCGGATGGCTGATAATGGCAAAAGTCCGCCGTTTACTTATCTCTTCTTCGTAACTCATATTGTTTTGTTGATGGTGTCATACCCGAAAGCCGCAATCGGGCATCCATAATTTCCCCTTCTTCATTCCCTTCTCCCCTCGGGAGAAGGTCAGGATGAGGGCCCTAGTCTCATTCACACAAAAAAATATAACCACCCTTAAAGTGATGGTTATTTAAACCTGATTTACATTTATAATGTTAGCATTTATTACAGGGTAAAGCAAACCTCTTCCCAGCGAGACACGCGGTCATTGAGCGGGCGGGACGAAAAAGTTATCTGACAAAAGAAAAAGGAGCAAAGCGGGTTTGCTTTGCTCCTTTTCCCCGAGGGATCTGCTATATCGTCCTCATCGTTCGGGGACGTACGGAGGATGTACTATTTTCCGGACGGCTTCTCGTCGCAGGATGTCATCATCGGGCAGCCTTTCATTCCATCGCCCATCTTGCAGCCCATCTTCTTTTCGATCTTGGCTTTACGATCCGCTTTGTTCTTCTCAAGCTGCTCGTACTGGGCGGGCGT
>CAZNYG010000042.1:0-17576 GCA_964577205.1 uncultured Elusimicrobiales bacterium
TTCCAGCGAAGAAAGAAGTTCACATACCTTAATGGGGTACCCGTCGCGTTTCGCGTCGCGGCCGAACGGCGTGGTGGCGGTTTTCTGTCCGATCAGCGTCGTCGGCGCCATCTGGCCGCCGGTCATGCCGTAGTTGACGTTATTGACGAAAATGACCGTGATGTTCTCGCCCCGGTTGGCGCAGTGGACGGTTTCCGCCGTGCCGATGGCGGCGAGGTCTCCGTCGCCCTGGTACGTGAAAACGATCCGGTCCGGCAATACCCGTTTGATGCCGGTAGCTACCGCGGGGGGACGCCCGTGCGGCGCTTCGGTAACGTCGAAATTAAAATAGTCATAGGCGAAGACCGCGCAGCCGACCGGAGCCACCGCGATAGTCTTTTCCCGTATCCCGAACTCGTCGATCACTTCAGCGACGAGCCGGTGAATAATGCCGTGGCCGCATCCAGGGCAATACAGATGCGGCGCGGGCTTCAAAGCTTCAGGGCGTTTTAGTTTCATAGGGTTATTAAAAGTGAAAAATGTAAAGTGAAAAATGAAAGGCCGAAAATACTTGTTAAAAAGAAATAATTTTATTAGGTTATGACTGTCGTTGCCTCTCGATTTTCATTTTTCACTTTACATTTTTCATTGCAGTTATTTTATTAAGTACGTCCTGCTCCGTGACCAAGCCGCCGCCGGGGCGGCCGAAATGTTCTACCGCGGCTCCGCTGCTGCCGGCGGCGATGCGGACATCGTCGATCATCTGGCCGAGGTTCATTTCAACGACAAGGAATTTCCTTCCGGCTTTGGCAGTTTTCGCGACCGCCCGTTCAGGGAACGGCCAGAGCGTTATCGGCCGGATCAGCCCGGCTTTAATGCCTTTTTCACGCGCCAGGAGCATCGCGATCTTGCAGACGCGGGCGGAAACGCCGAATGCCACCATTATTATGTCGGCGTCTTCGCAGGAGAATTCTTCAAACCGTACTTCATCCCTGTTCATCTGCTCGAACTTTTTCTGCAGCTTCATGTTATGCTGTTCGAGGGCGCCGTCCTTCATAAGAAGCGAATGGATCTCGCGGGGTTCGCGGCCTTTGCTGCCATCGAGGGCCCAGTCTTTTTTTACCGGAGTTGCTGTTACGGGCCTGAGCTCCAGGGGTTCCATCATCTGTCCGATGATACCGTCCGCGAGGATCATGACCGGGTTGCGGTACTTGTCCGCGAGGTCGAACGCGAGAACGGCGTGGTCGTACATTTCCTGGGCGGAATAGGGCGCGAGGACGATATGCCGGTAATCGCCGTGCCCTCCGCCCCGCGTTGCCTGATAATAATCCGCCTGCGATCCCGCGATGTTGCCAAGCCCGGGGCCGCCGCGCTGTACGTTGACGATGACGGCGGGCAGCTCGCAGCCGGCCATGTAGGAAATGCCTTCCTGTTTGAGGGAAATACCCGGCGATGAAGAGGACGTCATCGCCCGCGCGCCGGTCACTGCCGCGCCGAAGACCATGTTCACGGCGGCCAGTTCCGATTCCGCCTGCAGGAACACGCGGCCGAGCTCCACCATGCGTTTCGACATGTGGGCCGGCACCTCGTTCTGGGGCGTTATGGGATAGCCGAAATAAGCGGCGCATCCCGCCGCAATAGCCCCTTCACACAAAGCGATGTTGCCTTTCATTAACATCTTCATAAATGTAAAGTGTAAAGTGAAAAATGTAAAACAATAAAAAAGCTGCTTCTAAGAAGATCGATTTTTGCTGTTATTTGCCTTTGCGGTTTTGATGGATCGTCCAACGATGTTTGCTAATTGCTGCGTTTCATCTAATTCTTTCAAAACAACATACATTTTATGGATAAAATCAGCTCTGCTTTCAGCACACGTTGCTTCCTGATAGTTAGCGCCGGAAGAAGTTGAAGATCTGATCAACTGAGTGCAAATCACTTTCCCAGCGATTGTTTTTTGAATTGACGAACAAATAGAAACTGATAAACAGGCATATTCAAGAAAGCGATCTGAAAGATCCCTGTTGCTTTTCATGTCATTACGTTTTTCATTTTTCACTTTTCATTTTACATTCCTGTTGACTTCTATACAAACATCCGGGCAGGTCAGGTAGCAGAAGCCGCAGCCGGTACAGTTTTTTTCGTTGACCGGTATGGCGGGATGATACCCTGTTTTATTAAAAGTATCGCTGATCTCAATGCATTTGCGCGGGCAAACGTCCACGCACAGCGCGCATCCCTTGCATTTGTCCGCGTCTATAGTGATCTTAGACATAGCATGTATTTTACCCGATAATGACGGTAAAGTCAAACAATGTTAAAACACACTTGAAACGGTTACCGAGACGTTGCGTCCTGGCGCGTCGAGCCCGGAACCATGGACCCGGTAGGGGGTATCGAATATATTGATAAGCGCCGCGGTAAGTTTCAGGCCCTTGCTAAAGGAAATACCTCCCTGCAGGTTCATAGTGGCCCAGCCCGGCGTGCCGCCCGGCTGGATGCGGGAATCGGTCATGTCGGCGGGAGCAAGGCGGTCCTGTTTATCCGCGAAATCGGTATAAGCACCTGCCCAGTATGTGTCTCCCGGATGCCAGCGGCAGCCGGCCGTGCCGTTCAAAGGCGGGATACGGGAAAGAGGGACATTGTCCGATGTATTGTCGCCGTACATCCAGGAAAGCGTGCCGTACACGTCCCAGTTCATGGCAAGCGCGTAATCCCATTCCATTTCCGCGCCGCCCATCGTTCCCTTCCCGGCGTTCGCCTGCTGGCGAACAGGGTATTCGTTCGCTTCTCTGATACCGTTGCCGTTGGCATCAAAAAAACTTAATCCCATCCACGTTCCCGGTTGAGTAACGATAAGGTCGCTCAGGCTGGCCATGAAAACGGACAGGGATCCGCTCAGTTTTCCCTGACGTTTGATGCCTGTTTCATACGTCACGCTCTTTTCCGGTTTCAGTCCGTAGTTGGGGATATTCACTCCCTGGTTGGAAGAAAGCATGCCTACCGTATCGTCCAGATTGGGCGCGCGGAAGGCTTCCGATATATTGATGAACAAAGTATGGGAAGGGTTCAGAAGATAATCCATGCCGGCGCTGCCGGTCAGCGCGTCGAACTGGTTCCGCCAGGCGCCGGTAAGCGGTGCCCGGTAAAAGGTATCTACGCGGGCGATGCTGTAGCGCCCGCCTAAAGTGGCGGTCAGTCGGTCGGTCATCGTGATCCGGTCCTGAAGGTATACGCCGAACGTGCTGTATTCGGAACCGTTCGGGAAGGCGGACTCAAGCGGTTTGGGAGTTACCGCCCCGGTCAGGGTGTTCACGTTCTCTTTCGCGCTGTATATCCGGTCCTTATAGAATTCCGTGCCGTACACCAGGCGGTGCATATTCCCGACAGGGGTGCCTGACTGCAGAGTGGCGCCCGCGGTATCGGCGATATCATAGCTGTCCGAGCGCGTGGTGCTGTTTATCTGTTGTTCCCTCCGCCCTTCTTCCTGGCGCTGGAACATGACTTTCGCGTGCAGGTCATCCACGCCTGGGATCCCCGGTGCGGCGTCGCAGGAAAGGTACGTCAACGACCGCCGCTGCGGATCATACAGGAACAGCTGGTTCTTTTGCGGAATGAACCCGCGCGCTGTGCTGTACTTGTCATAACGGGGCACATTCTCCTGGTTGACATACTGGTGGGCAAGGGTCAGCTCACTGCCGCCGGGATCTTTGTAGTTGAGCGCGATATTCAGATCCTTTTCGCCGTATCCGGTAGGTTTTCCCGTTCCCAGGTTCCCGCCGGCGCGCAGGTCGCCGAAATTCTTGACGCTGCCCCCGGCGGTAAAACCGAAGTTCCGGTAGTTACCGTCGAAATCAAAATGGCCCTGCATGCCGCCGTCGGCTCCGCTGTACGTCCCGATAAGGCGGCGGGCCATGCTGAACGGCTCGGAGAAATCCTCATGGCGGCGGGTGAGCACGTTCACGACCCCGCCCATCGCGTCGCTGCCGTACAGGACCGAACCGGGCCCGCGGACGACTTCGATCCTGTCGACGGAAAACTGGTCGATCGTGTTGAAATACTGGACCGGGCCGCTGCGAAAAACGGCATTGTTCAGCCGGAGGCCGTCCACCAGTATCAGGTTCTGCCTTCCGATGAAGCCGCGTATTATGGGCACCCCGTGCCCGTGCGTCGTTTTCTGTATGGCGACTCCCGGCACGCGGCTTAACGCGTCGGGAAGGGACCGCGGAGTTTTTTCTTCCAGGGCGGCGCGGTTGACCACGCTGACCGAGCGGGGAGAACGGAATACGTTCTCTCTGCCGCGCGAGGCGGTCATGACCAGCTCCAGGTTGACCGTCGTTTCGCCATCGGGGGCCGGTCGTTCTTCCGCCGCCGCGCGGATCGCAACTCCCAGAAGCATGACAGACAATAACATTACGGTTAAATGCTTGGGCATAGAAAAATCCTCCATGGATGAGTAATTCTCACATCGCGGCATTATCGTTATGACGTTGAGCTACGATCAACGGATCATCGGCCTTTCAGCAGTTCGTCGGCGTGGCGGCGG
Organism: uncultured Elusimicrobiales bacterium; assembly: GCA_964577205.1. Classification (GTDB taxonomy): domain Bacteria; phylum Elusimicrobiota; class Endomicrobiia; order Endomicrobiales; family CAIRNS01; genus CAZNYG01. The sequence continues at coordinate 4,523 of CAZNYG010000042.1, forward strand.
GCGGTGTCGGTTATTTCGTCACCGGAAAGCATGCGGGCTATTTCCTCCCTGCGGTCCTGCGGTGACAGCGGGGAGACAATGGTCCGGGTATGGTTGCCCTTTGTCGCTTTGGATACATAGAACTGGTGTTCACCGCAGGCGGCTATCTGAGGAAGATGGGTGATACAAAGGACCTGGTGATGATCCGAGAGCTCTTCCAGCTTGCGGCCGACGACTTTTCCCATGGGGCCGCCGATGCCGGTGTCGATCTCGTCGAAAATGAGGAGCGGCACGCGGTCGGCGTTCGCCAGGACGGTTTTCAGTCCCAGCATTACCCGGGACATTTCGCCGCCCGAAGCGATGGCTTTAAGGGGCTGCAAATCTTCGCCGGGATTGGCGGAAAAGAGGAAAGCGATGCGGTCGGCGCCGAACGAGACGGGTTCGGGCAGCGCTTCGCGGGCAACCGAGAACCTGGCTTTTTTCATGCCGAGCGTGTCGAGTTCCTTTTCGACCAGTCGCGCGAGTTTCTGCCCCGCTTTTTCGCGCAGGGCGGTCAGCTGCGAGCAGAGGCCGTCGAGCGCGCGTCGCGCCGTGGCAATGTTTCTGTCCAGTTCCTTCAGGCGGTCGTCCGACGCGTTCAACGCGGCGAGTTCACCCGCTATGCGGCCGCGATAGGCGAGGATCTCCTGGATCGTCGCGCCGTATTTCCGTTTCAGGCGGTGCAGCGTATCCTGGCGTTCGAGCAGCTCGTTCAGTTGTTCAGGGTCGGCGGAAATATGATCGCGGAAGTTCTCTATGTCGCGGGCCGCTTCTTCGATGCCGGCCAGCGAATCAGCCAGCGAGGCCGCGGTATCGGTAAAGGACGCCCCCAGAGAAGCCATCTGCGCGAGGAGCTTGTCCACCCGGCGGAGGTTGTCCAGCACGGCGCTGTCGGACGAATAGAGGATCTGGTACGCTTCGTCGGCGACAGCCTGGAGCTTCTCCGCGTTCTTCAGTTGGGGAAGAGCGTGTTCCAGCTCTTCTTCTTCGCCGGGCACGGGGTGCGCTCCGTCGATCTCCTTGAGCTGGAATGAATAAAGATCGATGCGCCGTTCCCGCTCCTGAGCCGACATCAGCTGGGATTCCTTGAAGGCGAGCAGTTCCTGCCATTGCCTGTAAGCGCCGGCAACACGGGCGGCAAGTTCCTCGGCTCCGGCGTAGCGGTCAAGAAGAGCGCGCTGGTTCTCGGTATGGAAAAGGCTTTGATGCTCATGCTGGCCGTGGATGTCCACGAGGAACGACCCGATGGCCGCAAGCGTGCTGATGCTTACGGGGCGGTCGTTCACTAAAGCCCGGCTGCGCCCCTGGGAATCGATCTCCCTGCGGACAATGAGCGATGTTTCACCTTCCGAAGGTATGCCCGCTTCCTCGAGAAAGCGGTCAAGGTCCTTGACGCGGCTGATATCGAACTCGCCGGTGATGAAACAGCGGTCAGTCCCTTTGCGTACCGCCTGGGCGGACGCGCGTTCGCCCAGCAGCAGGCCGATCGATTCGATGATGATGGATTTTCCCGCGCCGGTCTCACCGGTGAACACCGTCAGGCCGTCACCCGGTTCCAGCCGCGCCTCATCGATCAAAGCATAATTCCGTATCGTCAGATTCAATAACATAAATGAAGAGTGTAAAATGTAAAATGAAAAATGGCGGCCAACGCCAATAAGGAATAATGAAAAGCACAAGGGAACGGTTTAAAGGATTCTCTTTGTTTTTAATGCCGTTCAGTTCATTTTACACTTTACGCTTTTCATTTTTCATTACTGTTACCCTCTTTCGCCCCACTTCAGTTTCGTTCTCAGGACGTCGAGGTATTTTCGGTTGGGGTTCACGATCAGTTTCAGAGGGTGCGGCGCCGCGGTGACCGTCACGGTATCTTTCGGCGAAAGCAGCTGATTGGTCTGCCCGTCGAGGGAAAGGACAGGTTTCTGCCGGGTGCCCCGGGTGTTGACGCGCAGTGTCAGCGTGTTCTCCAATGGCAGTATCATCGGCCTTTGGGTCAGCGTGTGCGGACAGATGGGCGTCAGGATATAGACGGAAAGGCGCGGATGGACGATGGGACCGAAAGCCGCCAGCGAGTACGCGGTCGACCCGGTAGGCGTGGCGATGATGAGCCCGTCGCCGACGTAGTCGGCAAGAAAATTATCGTTAATATCTACGGAAACGGTCAGCACGCGGCTGTTGCTGCCGGAGTGGATAAGGCATTCGTTCAGGACATAGTGCGTGGACAGCCCGGCTTTGGACTGCAGCGTCACGGCGAGCATGGACCGGTTCTCTGTCCTGAAACCGTTGGCAAGTATGTGGTCGAGAAAAGCGTAGACTTCGTTCGGATCTGTCTCGGCAAGGAAACCCAGCGAGCCGAGGTTGACGCCGAGGACCGGAATGCGGGCGGGAGCGAGGAACCTGCTGGCCTTGAGCATGGTGCCGTCGCCGCCGAGGGTCAGCGCGAAATTCAGGCGGGGGACTTTCTGGACGTTGGAAGGGATGACGACGGTTTTACATCCCCTCAGACGAAGCCACTCTTCAAGGCGCGTCATCTCCAGGCGGGCCCGTTCTTTTTCCGTATTGAAAACGATGCCGATCCTATTCATTCCCAAGTGTTTCTCCTCCCGCGTCATACGCGGCGGAATATGTTCGATTATTATAGCAAAATCCATGCATATTGCAAAAAAACGGCGAATAATATACCATATACCAGACAAAACTGAGCGGGGAAGCAGGCTTCATGTTGTCCTTAAAAAAGGGAAAATGATCTTCCCGGTGAAAGGGTAATCAATGTTCTGGTCACAGGATATCGAGACGATAGAACCGGCTTTGCTGCGGAAGGAACAGCTGGAACAGTTTAACTCGACGTTACGGGAGGCGGTAAGAGCGCCCTTTTATGCAGAAACATTGAAAAAAACGGCGGTAAGGGGCGTCGCCTCTTTCCGGGAGATCGAAGACCTTCCTTTCACCACCAAGAACGACCTGCGCGAACACTTCCCCTACGGTTTCCTCGCCGTCAGCCTCGACGAAGTCGTGCGGCTGCATTCGTCATCGGGCACGACCGGGAACCCCACGGTAGTTTTTCATACCCGCGCCGATATCGACGCCTGGTCGGACCTCGTCGCCCGTTGCATGTACATGGCGGGAATGCGCAAAGGCGACGTTTTTCAGAATACGATGGGATACGGCCTGTTCACCGGCGGTATCGGGTTTCATTACGGGGCCGAAAAACTGGGCGCGCTGACCATTCCCATGGGCCCGGGCAACAGCAAACGGCAGATATGGTTCATGCGGCAGTTCAAGACGACGGTGATGCATATCCTGCCAAGTTACGCGCTCCGGCTGTTCACGCATATCCGGGGAATGGGCATCGATCCCAAAAAAGACCTGAGCCTCAGGACCGCTTTCATCGGCGCCGAGCCTCACAGCGAGGAGATGCGCCGGGAGATAGAGAAGCTTTACGGCATCAAGGCGTACAATTCTTACGGCCTTTCGGAGATATGCGGGCCGGGGGTCGCGTTCGAATGCCCCTGCCAGGACGGCATGCATATCTGGGAAGACAACGTGTATCCGGAGATCATCGATCCCGTGACGGAAAAAGTCCTTCGCGACGGCGAGGAGGGGGAACTGGTCCTTACCACCCTGCGCAAGGAGGCGATGCCTCTGCTCCGCTACCGCACGCGCGACCTCACGCGTATCATTCCCGGGAAATGTTCCTGCGGCCGCACGCATCGGCGTATCGACCGCATAAAGGGCCGTTCCGACGACATGCTGATCATCAACGGGGTCAATCTGTTCCCGATCCAGATAGAACGCACCATCATGAAAGTGCCGGAAGCCGGCAGCAACTACGTCATCGAGATCGCCGAAGACAATTATATGGACAAACTGACGGTCAAAGTCGAGATGGACGGGGAGAAGTTCTCCGGAACGCTGGAAGAACTGGAACGCGTCCAGAACCGCATTACCGAAGAGCTCAAGGCGGAGCTCGGCGTGTCGCCCGACGTCAAGCTGGTCGAACAGGGCAGCCTCCCCGTCGTGGAAGGAAAAGCAAAAAGAGTGTACGACCTGCGTGAAAAGAACAAGTAAAAATGTAAAATGAAAAGTGTAAAATGAACTGAACGGCATGAAAAACGAAATGAATCTTTCGAACCGTTTCCTTGAATATGCTTGTTTATCGGTGAATGCCTGTTCAACAATAGCAGACAGTAACAAGCATTAGCATTTAATTGCCCCTTATTTTTTTGTTTGACATTTTTCACTTTTCGTTTTACATTCTACATTGTTTCTTAGGAGATGTTATGGCTTTCCATCTTTCCATTTTCGTCGAGAACAAACCGGGCAAGCTGGAACGCATCACCAAGATACTTGCGGACAACCGCGTCAATCTCCGGGCCATTTCCGTGGCCAGCGCCGGGGAGTTCGGCGTGGTCAAGATCCTGGTGAACGATCCGGAAAAGACATATGCCGTGCTCAAGGAACAGAAGCTTACCGTCTCAAAAAGGCCGATCGTCATCGCGCTCATCGACGACCAGCCTGGCGGCCTGCATAACCTGCTGGTGACCCTGTCGTCGCATGCCGTCAATATCGAAGACTGCTACGGTTTCGTCCTCGAGGACAAGAAGACCGCGGCCATCGTCGTCGAAGTCGAACATCCGGCCGATGCCGCGCGCATCCTCAACGAGAACGGCATCCGCACGCTGCCCGAAGACAAGATCTATTCCATCTAAACCCCTGGAGGCGCAATGATCGCTATTGTTCTTATCTCGCTTTTTTTGGCCGGCATGATCGGTGTCGGGATCTGGGGCATGAGACGCACGACATCGCTCAACGACTTTTTCCTCGGAGGGCGGACCATCGGCCCCTGGATCTCGGCATTCGCGTACGGGACCACCTATTTCTCGGCGGTTATTTTCATAGGGTTTGCCGGCAAGCTGGGATGGGGATACGGGCTGAACGTGCTCTGGATCGCCGCGGGCAACGCGTTGTTCGGAGCCTTCCTCGCGTGGATGGTGCTGGGGCTGCGCACCCGTCGCATGACGCAGAACCTGGACGTGATGACGATGCCGGAATTCCTGCACGAGCGCTACCAGGGCAAGTACATGAAGATGATCACGGCGACTATAATCTTCGTATTCCTTATTCCGTACTCCGCGTCCGTTTTCAAGGGGCTGGGATACCTTTTTGAGGCCAATTTCCATATTTCTTACGACACCGCCCTTCTCATCATGATCGCCATCACCGGCATATACCTCGTTCTCGGCGGTTATTTCGCCATCACCCTTACGGACTTCATACAGGGCCTTATCATGCTGGTCGGCGCTTCGGCCATGATCGCCATACTGGTCGGCCATGCCGGCGGCCTTACGGCGTCGATCGCCGCGATCACCGAACGGTACCCGCTTCACGTGCCGCCCGAGAAACAGCCGTCCCTCCTGCTGCTGGGCGCCCTGGTTTTCATGACTTCGTTCGGGACCTGGGGCCTGCCGCAGATGGTGCAGAAATTCTACTCGATCAAGAACGAAAAAGTCATTCCCCGGGCGGCAGTCGTCACCATGCTGTTCGCGATCGTCATCAGTTTCGCGGCATATTTCACCGGAGCGCTCGCTCATGTCTTTTCCGACGCGCCGGTCATGGGAGCCAACGGCAAGCCCGCTTTTGATGCTATCATCCCCAACCTGCTGACGCAGCAGCTGCCGGAAGGGCTCATGGCGCTCATACTTCTGCTGGTCCTTTCCGCGTCGATGTCAACGCTTTCCTCGCTGGTCCTGGTCTCTGCTTCCAGCGTCGCCATCGATCTTTACAAAGGCCATATCAACCCGAATATCTCCAAGGAAAACTCGCTGGCGATGATGCGTTTCCTGAGCGCGGTCTTCATCGTTGTGTCGTATTTCATCGCCCGGTACGATTTTTCCGTCATCGTTACCCTTATGTCCCTGTCGTGGGGCGCGGTGGCCGGTTCTTTCATGGCGCCTTACATATACGGCCTGTACTGGAAAGGGACTACCCGCGCGGGCGCGAAGGCGGGCATATTCACTGGGCTGATACTGGCGGTCTCGCTGTTCTACATCCTCGGGCCGGACAGATCGCCGATAGCCTCTTCCATAGCCATGCTCGTGCCTTTTATCGTTGTTCCGGCGGTAAGCCTTGTCACCCGCCGTCCGTCAGAAGCGTTGTTGCAGAAGGCTTTCAACAACATTTAATATCGAGGTATCGCAGCCATATCATGAGACGATTATTCATTGCTGCCGTTGTCGCCGCGTGCGCGGCAGGCAGGTTGTTCGCGTCGCCGGTCGAAGATTGGGAAGAATATGAAGCCGCGGTCCGTGACGGTACCGTTGCCATGGATGAAGCGCTGGTTAAGCTTGACCCTTTGATCGAAGGGCTTTCCACCTATATCACTTCCAACTACGACGTTTCTCCCAGTTCATGGACATTCCCCGTCACGGGGTATGACCGGTGTTCCACGGTCAAGGGCGATTACACAACCGAGGAACGGCACCGCCTGCGCCGCGCAGTCGGAACTTACGATTTTTTCGACGGCGGCAGGCACTTCGCGCACCCCGGTTACAATATCCATGTGAGGGACGCAAACTTCGACACGAAGGACGACCTTACCGGCGCGCCGCCGGAAGTCGTGGCGGCCATGGACAGTGTCGTCATTTCCACTTACAAACGATGGACCCGCGGCAGCATGTTCCGTGACGGGAATTACGTGTGGCTTTACAACCCCGCGGAGAACAAGCTTTTTTATTACGCCCACCTGCAGGATATCCGCGTGGACTCCGGCCAGTTCGTCAGAAGCGGGGAACCGATCGCTTCGGTGGGGCCCACGGGTTTCATGCCCCGGGGAAAAAGGGAAAAGACTCACCTGTACCTGATGGTCCTTGAATACGATAAGGGGCGTTTCCTGCCCGTCGACTATTATTCCCTCCTGTCCGAATCCCATCCGCCGAAGGAAAAGAAGTTCGGGTTCAGACGAACTCAAAAAAAAGGAGATCCAGCCAGATGATCCGCAATGCCGCGGGCGGCGGGAGCATTTTCATGAATGCCCGTCTTGTCGCCGTTTTTACCAAGAACAAGCTTGAAGAGATACGGGTGTCGCTGCTGAAGAACAACAAGATCGATCTTCGCGGGTACTTTTATTTCCAGAACGAAGGCACGCCGCGTCCGACGAAAAAAGGCGTCTGGCTTTCATTCAAACACCTTCCGCCCATTATCGAAGCGTTCACGCGGTTCAAAAAGGATCCCGACGCGCCGTTCCTGGTGCGGTTCGACGTTACCGCCCGCGAGAAGATCCATGTGTATCCATCGCAGTACCGCGGCGCAACCGTCCTCCATATCCGTACCTTCTACCTGAAGGACAACGAGTTTTTGCCAGGCAAGGGTGTCTCGTTTGCCGCGTCTCTGCTCCCTCCGGTCCTTGACATACTGCAGAAGCTGAACAGGGAAAAAGACGCGATAAAGCCGTTCATTCCGTCAGCCCGTCCCGCTGAAGCTGCTGTTGATGCTCCCGCTCCCGGACAACACGAAGCCGGGCAGGAGATCCCGGCTCCCGTTCCAGCCGCCGTCCGAAAAAGAAAAAAAGCGGCCAACGCTAAAAACGTAGCGTGATCCCATGATTGAAAAGATCATTTCCGGCGGCCAGACAGGCGTGGACCGCGCCGCCCTTGACGCCGCCCGCGAAAAGGGCATTCCGTATGGCGGAGCGCTTCCCCGCGGCCGCCGCACGGAAAACGGCCCCTTGCCGGCTGAATACACGGGTATGACTGAACTTCCGACGGTCGATTATCCCGCGCGCACCCGGAAAAATGTCCAGGACGCGGATGCTACTCTGGCCTTCTCGTTCGGGAAGCCCGATCGCGGTACCGCGCTTACGCTCGGCATGGCCCGCCTCCATGGAAAACCAGGCCTTTTGATTGATCTTGCCGCGACTTCCGACTACGCGGCCGTAAAGCAGCTGCGGGAATGGCTCACGCGGATACATCCTTCCGTCCTGAACGTAGCCGGTTCCCGCGAGAGCAGGTCCCCAGGCATCTACCTCAGGGTGTTTAATCTTCTCGTACAAGTTCTCCCCCGAAAAAAAGATATTGGGGACGGTCTTAAGATAATAAGATAAGGATTGCATTGCAGGCGATAAGGTGCTATTGCGTAAGGAAAATATCCGGGGATGTTTTTTTGGAACGCCGGGGTTTTTTGAAATGGACGGTCACCGCTCCCTGCTGCTCGGTGGCATGGAGTATTGCGTTTGTTGAATGAACAAGATCCTGTGAAGCGATAAGGAATCGGGGACGCACATTATCCATGAATGCCGGAGCAGGCATTCTTGTGTCTTCGCCGGGAAGCTGCAGAACATCGCAGGGCGGCAGGTCTGCGGAACGCGCAAGTTGTTTTTCCCTTTCCGGGCTCATGTCGGATGTAAAGAGTATCCGGCTGCCGTCACGCTCCATGGTAAAGACTAAAGCGTTGTCGTCGTATGAGCTGCCGAGTACCGCGGGGGAAATGATCGTTATTGTTGTCCCCGCCGCAATAAAAGTATCACCTGCCCAGACTTCAGTTATCGATATCTTTTTTCCCTTCGCAAAATCCAGAAATTTTACGTAATCCCTATCCTCGCAGTAATCCGGGTTGATGATCATCCTTTTAACCGGCACGGTTTCCATGACGGCGGAAAGACCGTTGTAATGGGCCGGCTCCGGATGGGTGACCACGATGGTATCGATCCGCCGTATGCCCCGCGACCGGAGATAGGGAAGCAACGTCTGTTCACCAACGTTCGTGGTACCGTGATCGCTTCCTCCGTCTATAAGCCAATGGGTATCGTTTGAAAAGCGTATATGCGCTCCCGTGCCCTGCCGCACCGCAAGGAACGTTACCGCGGCATCATCTTTCGGCTTATAGGCTGTGAAAGCTATGATGGCAAACAGAAGCGCGGCACTGCCGGCCAGCCAGGGGAAAACCCGGTGTCTGCGCCACTGTACAGCGCTGAACAGAGCGATATAGTAGGCGGCAATTGCGATCATTGGCGGAGCGGGCAGATAAACGACTGCCCAGGGCAGATGGCTGAAATAGCGAACGATGATTAGCAGCAGTGACAGTGGAATATGGACGGCCAGAGCCGCGATGCCTGAAAGGAAAGGTATCGCGGAAAAACAATAGAGGGCGATGCCCGCGATAGTGATGAATCCAGCAAGGGGTACTGCGATCAGATTGCTTATCAGCGCGGCGACGGAGAGCTTGTTGAAATAGTACAGCATCAGCGGCGTGACCGCCAGCTGGGCGGCAAGGCTGACAGCGAAAATATTACCGACGGTAGCTCTCAGGAACGGGGGGAGTATTTCAAAAGGTTTCTTAAGCGGCGCGTACAATGCCACAATACCGATCGTGGCCGCGAAGGACATTTGGAAACTGGCACTGAAAAGAGCCTGAGGGTCAGCGATAAGTATGGCCAGCGCAGCCAAAGCCAGAGAATGATAAATAAGCGGTTCCCGGGCCAGAGCCAGCGATAGAATAACGAATACCGCCATAATGGTGGCACGAACTACCGGCGGGGTCGCGCCGGTGACCATCATGTACGCGATAAGGAACGGGATCGTGTATAACGCCCCGATGCGCGGGCGTGTGCCGAATAACCTGAAAATGCATAGAAAAAAAATACTTACGTACGCGACGTTCATGCCTGAAACCACCAGCAGGTGCATGATACCCGCGTCATTGAACTCCTTTTTTGTTTCATTGGCCAGCAGTGACTTGTCGCCGATAAGCATCGGCACGAGCACTCCGGCTTCTTCAGGCTTCAGCGCCCTTTTAAAAGTTTCGGATGTATCTTCCCGTACCGTGCGGAGAAAGAGGGAAAGCGGGTTTTGCGCAGGGCGTTCGATTATGGCGATGCGGCGGGCATAGAGAAGGGAATAGATACCCTGCCGGGAGAGATAACGGGCATTATCGAACCCTCCCGGATTTTTTTTGGAGGAAGGGATCCTCAGGTATCCCTTTATATGTACATGGTCGCCGCGCAGCGGGAGAACAGGATGATCATATGAAGAAACGAGGGCACGGTCTCCTGATCCTTCTTCCCGGACGATAAAAGACAGCCGTTCCGCTTTAAGTTCCGGTTCAGAGACCACCGTGCCCGTTATGGCAGATTCTTCTCCGGGAGGGGGCGCGGTTCGGGCGCGGCCGAAAAAACCGTTGAGGTCAAGGATAGCCAGCGCGATGATATACGCGATGGTTACCGCGATAAGAGGCCGGCTGCGGATACGTTCGAATAATGCTTTCATGGCATAGAATAAAAAAACCACCCGTTTAAAGGTGGTTCTTTTATGATTCAAGCAACAACGCCGATAAATCGGCAGGCTACATGAACAATAGATTTATGCATAAGGCTGATTCATCAGAACTTCTGGGTATTGTCGATCCTGATGCCGGGGCCCATGGTCGATGATATCGATATGCTTTTAAGGTACGTGCCCTTGGATGTCGACGGTTTTGCCTTGACGACCGCTTCAAGAAGCGTCTTAACGTTGGAAAGAAGCTTGTCTTCGGCAAAGGACGCCTTTCCTACCGGGCAGTGAATAATGCCGTAAGAATCGTTCTTGTATTCGACGCGGCCGAGTTTAAGTTCCTTGACCGCTTTGCCGACCTCGAACGTGACTGTGCCGGCTTTGGGGTTCGGCATCAGGCCTTTGGGCCCGAGTACCTTGCCGAGTTTGCTGAGGTCTTTCATCGTGTCCGGGGTGGCCACGAGGATATCAAAATCCAGCCAGCCCTTGGAGATCTTTTCGATGATCTCGTCGGATCCGGTCGCGTCGGCGCCGGCCGATTCCGCTTCTTTCATCTTCTCGCCCTTCGCGATGACGACCACGCGGCGGGATTTCCCGATGCCGGCGGGGAGAGTGACGGTACCGCGCACGGACTGATCGCTTTGCTTCGGATCTATGCCGAGGCGGATATGAAGTTCGACGGTCTCGTCAAATTTCGCTTTTGCGGTCTGTTTGCAGAGCTTTACGGAGTCTTCCAGCGAGTACATTTTATTCTTGTCTACCAGCTTTGCCGATTCATTCAGTCGTTTACTCATTGTTCCTCCATCGTGGTAATTTTCCGGCGGATGCCGGGAGATGCGTCGCGGCGCGGCCGCGACTCCCACGAGTCATATTATTTTTCGACGTCGATGCCCATGCTGCGGGCGGTGCCTACGACCATGAGCTTTGCCGCTTCCATGTCGTTCGCGTTCAGGTCGGGCATTTTCTGCTTTGCGATCTCTTCAACCTGCTGCTTCGTTAGCTTGCCTACTTTATTGCGGTTCGGTACGCCGGATGCTTTTGCGACGCCGGCCGCTTTCTTGACCAGCGCGGAAACCGGGGGCATCTTGGTTATGAAGGTGAACGAACGGTCTTCGAATACGGTGATGACGACCGGGATGGTCATGCCTGCTTCCATCTTGGCCGTCCGGGCGTTGAACTGTTTGCAGAACTCCATGATGTTGACGCCCTGCTGGCCGAGCGCGGGGCCTACCGGGGGAGCTGGATTCGCGTTCCCTGCGGGTATCTGCAATTTGATCTGGGTTTTTACCTTTTTCGGCGGCATGGTAGTATCTCCTGATTAACGATGGTCCCGCGACGGCGGGATATTGAAAAAAATTACAGTTTCTCTACTTGCAGGAAGTCCAGTTCGACGGGGGTGGGACGGCCGAAAATGGTGACCATGACTTTCAGCTTGCCCCGTTCCTCGTTCACTTCCTCGACGACGCCGATGAAGTGCTTGAACGGCCCTTCGATTATACGGACATTCTCTTCCTTCTCGAACGTGATCGCCGGGCGCGGCTTCTTTTCCGGTCCGGTGACGGTCTCGACAAGGTTGCGGACTTCGTCTTCCGGCATCGGAACGGGCTTGACGCCGCCGAGAAAACCCGTGACGCCCGCGGTGTTGCGGATCAGCCAGTAGGTCTCGTTGTCGATAGCCATTTCTATGAAAACATATCCCGGGAAGAACTTGCGTTTCTTGAAGTGTTTCTTGTTGTGCTTGATCTCCACCACTTCTTCCGTGGGGACCAGTATCCGTGAAATGCGTTCCTGAAGGCCAAGGTTATTGACCGCTTTTTCCAGGCTTGATTTTACCCGGTCTTCATGTCCGGAATACGTATGAACGACAAACCATTGATTCGCCATCGGTTACCTCGTCTGGACTATGATTGTGCCTCTTATCGTTTACAAGAGGATGCCAAGAATACGCGACAGTATCAGATCCGTGAGACTCACGAAGACCGCTATGATGATCACGAGGAGAATAACCACGATCGTCGAAGCGACGGCTTCCCTGCGGGTGAGCCAGGATACTTTTTTGAGTTCCGCGTACGCTTCGCGGAAGAAATGGAGCGCCTGCTGCAGAAATGAGTTCATGATTTGTCCTTGCATTCCGTCCGGCATTCCGGCGGTTCGTTTGCCCCGCACAGGTTCTATAAAGCCCGCCGGTTTCGTCCGGAGGAGCTCGTCTGAAAGCTGAAACGCGTCTCCCGTTAATCCTCAGGCGTGGATCAACAGATGCGCTTGAGTCTTCAGTCCCGCTAAAGGAACCTTCGACTCACTGCCATATGGGCTCCGGGAAGCATACGGGGGCAGAAGGATTTGAACCCTCAAAACCGGTTTTGGAGACCGGAAGTTTACCGTTAGCTTATGCCCCCATGATACGTTTAAGGAGAAGCAGGGGATGCCGTTGCAACCGATCCTCGGATCGATAGCTGTAACGGCTTCCCGCCCGATAACCAAAGAACGCCATTACTTCGTTTCTTTATGAGGGGTATGCTTGCCGCAGGCCGAACAGAACTTCTTTACTTCCAGCTTGTTCTCGCGTTTCTTGCCGTAAGCGTAATGATAGTTCCGGTTCTTGCATTCGGTGCATGCCAGTGTCAATATAACTCTGTCGTTTGCCATTATAGTACATCCTTCGACCTGAATGATGAAAGGGACTTTCATCATTCAGGTCGTAATAGGGGAAACCAGTTTCCCCTAAGACCCTTTCTATTTTATTTACACCCGCAGTCAACTGCCTTTGATTATGA
>CAZNYG010000043.1:0-17457 GCA_964577205.1 uncultured Elusimicrobiales bacterium
CTGCCGCGAGATACTGCGCACTATCGCGGTATTCCGTTTCATTCTTCCGGGAAAAGACCTGCAGGCCTGCGGGGGGCGCGAGGTGAACCTGCGCGACCTGCAGTCCTGGATCTTTTACGCCGGCGCCAACGGCATGATGACCGGCGGCTACCTGACCACCGCCGGCCGTTCCGTGGAGCAGGACATCAGGATGATAAAAGACCTTGGATTAAATGTAAAGTGAAAAATGTAAAGTGTAAAACGGGACAAATGAAAATAAATCCAGGCTTTCAGCTCCAAAGCGTTATTCTGTAACCAATTCTAAGTCTTTGCCGTTGATTTTTACATTTTACACTTTACATTTTTCATTTCTATTGGTAATGCTATGGCTTCTAAAACAATATTAATTACCGGCGGATCGAGGGGGATCGGGAGTGAAGTGGCGCGCGAGTTCGGGCGCCAGGGGTGCCGCGTGTACGCGGGATACCGCGCGGAAAAGGAAAAAGCCGAGGCGGTTTGCCGCGACATAGTTGCCGCGGGCGGTCAGGCTCAAGCTGTACAGGCCGATGTGTCCCGTTCTGACGAGGTACGGCGCGTGGTTGAAACCGTCGCGGCGGAAAGCGGAGGCATCGACGTTCTGGTACACTGCGCGGCGGTGGCCCGGGACCGGAGCATCCTTCGGATGTCGGACGAAGAATGGGATACCGTTATCCGCACGGACCTGGACGGATCGTTTTACCTCCTTCGGGAATGCGCTAAGAACATGATACGGAAAGAACAGGGTTCGATCATATTGATTTCGTCTATAGCGGGAAAACGCGGCGCGCCGGGAGCTGCCAATTACGCGGCGGCCAAGGCCGGCGTCCTGTCGCTGGTCAAGAGCGCGGCGCTTGAGCTCGGGCGGTACAATATCCGGGTGAACGGCGTCCTGCCCGGATTCCATCTTACGGACATGGGGCAGGCTGTCCCGCCGGAATATGCGGAACGCGCCCGGCTGGAAAGCCCGCTGGGAGTGTCCACCGACCTGGGCGAGCTTACCCGTTTCATCGTTTTCCTGTCCGGCATGACGACGATCACCGGCCAGGTTTTCAACTGGGATTCCAGAATACTGCAATGAAAAATGTAAAGTGTAAAATGTAAAATCAACGGCAAAGACTTTGCATTGGTGTTATCATGAACAGAGTCGTCGTGACAGGTATCGGGCTGGTGACGCCGCTGGGGGTTGGCAGGGAAAAGACCTGGCAGGCGCTTCTTAACGGGCAAAGCGGCGTGCGTGAGGGACGTGAGTCCGGTTTCCCATGCCTGAGCGCGCCGGTGCGCGATCTGGATGTCCCGCCGACTACGCGCATGCTTTCAATGAGTTTTCTCGCGGCGGCCGAAGCGCTCCGCGACAGCGGGCTCGATGTGCGGCTCATGGGCTCCGATCGCATCGGATGCACGGTAAGCGCCAGCAAACCGAACCTGTACGCTCACACGCACACGCTGGATACCCTCAGTACCGATACGCTTGGACGGCAGCTTTATCGCGTCTTCGGCCTGGGAGGGCCGCTGCGCAACATCGTGGCCGCCTGCGCTACCGGGACCAATGCCATCATACTCGGCGCGCAATGGATCCAGCAGGGGATATGCGACGCGGTTATCGCCGGCGCGGCGGAATCGTCCCTGGCGCCGCTTTACATGGCCGGATTCCGCAGTCTGGGCGTGCTCGGAGAAAAAGCCGTCAAACCGTTCGACCGGCAAAGGGAAGGGTTTGCCATGGGCGAAGGGGCGGGGATCGTCATTCTAGAACGCCGTGATTCCGCGCTTCTCCGCGGGGCGAAGGTCTATGGCGAGGTCGCCGGATATGCCATCGCGAATGATTTTCATCACGCGGTCGCTTTTGCGCCTGACGGTTCGTCCATCAGCAGCGCCATACGCCGCGCTATGGATAAAGGCGGCACGGAAGCCGTCGATTACATAAACGCGCACGGGACGGCGACACTGCTGAACGATGTCATTGAAACACGCGGCATACGCGGCGCGCTTGGAAAGAAAGCGCGCGATGTTTCGATCTCGTCGACGAAAGCCGCGACCGGGCACCTGCTGGGCGCGTCGGGAGCGGTGGAGGCGTCCTTCGCGCTGCTTGCCCTGAGGGATAACGTCGTGCCGCCCACCTTGAATCTGCAGGAACCGGACCCGGAGTGCGATCTCGACTATACTCCGGGAAAACCGCGGTTCCGCCCGGTGAATACCGCGATGTCGCTCTCATTCGGTTTCGGCGGCCAGATAGGCGTGATAACGGTAACAAAAGTATAGAGACAAAAGGCGACGCAGGACACGGGACGCTGGACGCAGGATCACGACAATAAAGCAAAAGCGGCTTTCAATCCTGTATCCAGCGTCCAGAGTCCAGTGTCCGTCTTTGATCATATGAACAAAACTCTACGGCAGGAGATCGATGCTTTACGCGACAAGGGGTTGGAGCGGCGCCTGCGTATTATTTCTTCGGCGCCGGACCGCCTGCTGGAGATCGACAACAGGACTTTTCTGAATTTTTCTTCGAACAATTATTTGTCGCTGGCATGCCATCCGGAAGTCAAGGCTGCCGCCGCCGCCGCCGTGGAACGGTACGGGGCGGGAGGCACCTCTTCGCGGCTTATTTCAGGGACGCTGGATATACACGCGGCGCTTGAATCGAAGATAGCGTCGTTCAAGCATACGGAAGCCGCGCTGGTCTTTCCCAGCGGGTTCCAGACGAATACCGGTATCATCGCGTCGCTGCTCGCCGCGGGCGACTGCGTCATCATGGACCGTTTGAACCATGCGTCCCTGTGGGACGGGGCGAAACTGTCCGGCGCCCGCGTGTTCATCTATCCCCACCGCGACATGAACGGCCTGGAGAAAACGCTGAAGCGCGCGCGCGCCGGATACCGCAGAAAGCTTATCGTCACGGACAGCCTGTTCTCCATGGACGGCGACCGGGCTCCGCTGAAAGACATCGTCGCGCTGGCGCGCAAGCACGATGCCTGGACCATGATAGACGAGGCGCACGCCACCGGTATTTTCGGCGCACAGGGCAGCGGCCTCGCCGAAGAATGCGGGGTCGCCGGCAGCGTGGACATCATCATGGGAACGCTTTCCAAGGCGCTGGGATCGCAGGGCGGATTTGTGTGCGGCTCCCATGATTTTATAGAATATCTCATAAATCGCGGCAGGCCGTTCATCTATACAACGTCGCTAGCGCCGGCGAACTGCGCCGCGGCTCTTGCCGCGATAGGCATAGTGGAACGTGAACCCGGGCGGAGAACAGCGCTTCTGGAGAAAGCCAGGGGCCTGCGCGCGAAACTGCGGGCCATCGGGTTTTCCACCGGCGATTCGGAAAGCCAGATCGTGCCCTTCATGGTCGGTCCGGTCACCGAGGCCGTCAGCCTCTCGGCCCAACTCTGGCGCGACGGCATATTCGCGCCCGCGATCCGTCCTCCGACCGTGCCCGAAGGCGAGTGCCGCCTGCGGTTCTCCCTTATGAGCGGCCATACGGAGGAAGACATTTCACGATTGGTTGAGAGCATAATAAAAGAAAGTGAGTAAGGAATGCCGGAAAAACATAAAGCTGGGAATGTACAGACAAGATCACGATTCGAGATTATCTTTGCCGATAAATTGCAGGTAAAAAGGTTTTTATGTTCACTTACTCACTTTAACAGGGAGCCATCATGTACAAAGGCATTTTTATTACCGGGACCGACACGGGCGTGGGGAAGACCTACATCGCGGCGGCGCTCGCGCAGGCGTTGAAGCAGCGCGGGGTTTCCGCGGGCGTCATGAAACCGATAGCGTCCGGGGACCGGGACGACATTAAAAAACTGCTGGAAGCGGCCGATATCGACGAGAACCTCGAACGGGTCAACCCGCTGTTCCTCAAGTATCCGCTGGCGCCTCTCATAGCGGCGCGGCTGTCCGGAAAGAATATCGACCTGAACCTCGTGTGGAAGAATTACGCGCTGCTGAAAAAGAAATACGAGTTCATGATCGTGGAAGGCGCGGGCGGGCTGCTGACTCCGATAAAGAAGAATTATTCCGTGCTGGACATGATAAAACATTTCGGGCTTCCTGTAATAGTGGTTGCGCGGCCGTACCTCGGCACTATAAACCATACGCTGCTTACCGTGGACAAATTGCGTCAGCACAAGGTGGCGGTAGCCGGCATCATCATGAGCTGCTCGCAGAACACGACGCTGGCCGAGCAGACCAATCCTTCTCTCATAGAAGAGCTTACGGGCCTGCCGGTGCTCGATGTGCCCTGCAAGCAGGAGATCGACCTGGACAAGGACCTATGGATCATCGGCGAAAAATAGCCCTGATAAAAGACGATAAGAAATATATCTGGCACCCGTTCACTCAGATGGCCGACTGGGTAAGGGACGAGCCGGCGCCTCCTTTGATGATCGCCTCGGGCCGGGGCGTTTATCTTTATGACGTTGATGGAAAACGGTATCTGGATGGAGTATCGTCCCTGTGGACGACGCTGCACGGGCACCGGGTACCGGAGATCGATGCCGCGCTGCGAAGGCAGATTACAACCATCGCGCACAGCACTTTCCTCGGACTGACGCACGAACCGGCGATACGCCTCGCGCGGGAACTGGTCCGGATCGCCCCCGAAGGGCTGTCGCGCGTTTTCTACTCGGACAACGGTTCTACAGCCGTGGAGGCCGCGCTCAAGATGGCCTGCCAGTACTGGCTGCAGAAAGAAGGCGCAACAAAACGGACAACATTCCTTGCCCTGCGCAACGCCTATCACGGCGACACGATCGGCTCCGTCTCGGTCGGCGGCATGGACCTGTTCCACGCCAAGTTCCGTCCGCTGCTGTTCAAGCCGTATTTCGCGCCGTCCCCGTATTGCTACCGGTGTGCCCATAAAGGCAGCGGGCAGCAATCAGCGATCAGCAGTCAGCAAACGGCGTTCAAAAAACACCAGCGGCGGATGAAGTGCAAAGGACAATGCCTTTCCGCCGTGGAGAACATCCTCGAACGGCACAGCGGGAAAATAGCGGCAGCCATTATCGAGCCCATGATACAGGCGGCGGCCGGTTTCCTGGCCATGCCTCCCGGGTACATGAAAGGTTTTGAACAGCTTATGCGGCGCTACGGCGTGCTGCTTATCTGCGACGAAGTGGCGACCGGTTTCGGGCGCACCGGAAAAATGTTCGCGGTAGAGCACGAGAGGATCAAGCCGGATCTCATGTGCCTGTCCAAGGCCATCACCGGCGGTTACCTGCCGCTCGCGGCTACGTTGACGACCGAAGAAGTGTACCGGGCCTTCCTGGGCCGCTACGGGGATTTTAAAACGTTCTTCCACGGGCATACTTACACCGCCAATCCGCTGGGATGCGCCGCGGCGCTGGCCAATCTTGAAATATTCAGAAAGAAGAAAGTCCTGAGTAGCGCGGCGCGGAAACTGGAGCGCCTGGACCGTGAACTGGCCGCGCTGGCCGGGCTGCCCATGGTGGGCGAGATACGGCGCGCCGGCTTCATGACCGGTATCGAGCTGGTAAAGGACAGACTTACCGGGGAAGAGTTCGATCCTTCCCTGAAGATCGGCGCGAGGGTATGCGCCGCGTGCCGTCCCCGCGGGCTGCTGATCCGTCCGCTCGGCGACGTGGTAACGCTCCTGCCGCCCATCGGCATTTCGGAACGCCAGATCACGGCGATGATCGGCATTCTTCGTGACGTGCTCACGGCACAATTTTCATCGTTCGCGGCGTCCGCCGTCCGGCCGCGGAAAAAGGACCTATCATGCGCATCATCATCAAGGTCGGTACCAACCTTCTGACCGGCAGGGACGGAACGCTGAACACCGCGCGCGTGCGGAGCCTCGCCGGGGAGATCCTCGCGCTTAAAAAAGACGGATGCCAGGTCGTGCTGGTCAGTTCCGGCGCGATCGGAGCGGGCATGGGCCGCATGGGCCTGTCGAAACGGCCGGACGAACTCCGCGCGAAACAGGCGCTCGCCGCCATCGGACAGCCTCTGCTGATGCACGCGTACGAAACGGTGTTCGCGAAGCTCGGCATTACGGTGGCGCAGGTACTGCTTACCCGGCAGGATTTCGACGACCGGCAACGGTATATCAACGCGCGCAACACGATGCTGGCGCTGCTCGAATACGGCGCTGTACCCATCATCAACGAGAACGATACCGTCGCGGTGGACGAGATAAAGATCGGGGAGAACGACACTCTCTCCGCTCTGGTCGCCGCGAAGATAGGCGCCGATCATCTGATCATTTTCACCGATGTCGACGGGTTGTATAAAGGGGTTCCCGGCATAAGCGAAATGATACCGGTGGTGGAAAGGATCACGCCCGAGATAGAAGCCTGCGCGTCCGGCGTATCCGGCAGCGGCAAAGGCGTCGGCGGGATGAAGACGAAACTTGCCGCCGCCAAAATAGCCACCACTGCCGGAGTGAAAATGACAATTGCCAACGGCGGCGTACCTGGGGCGTTGCGGAGGATTGTGGCTGGCGAACAGGTGGGAACACTTTTCGTTCCTCGCAAACACCTTGACGCCCGAAAATGCTGGATAGCGTTCGGCGCGCGGTGCAGGGGGCGCATCCTCATCGACAGCGGCGCGGTAGCTCCCCTGGTTCAGAAAGGGAAAAGCCTGCTTCCTTCAGGTATCGTGAGCGTGGAAGGCAGGTTTAAGCCCGGAGATACGGTCAGCGTGATAGCGCCCGATAAAAGAGAGGTCGCGCGCGGCCTGACCTATTTTTCCGCCGAGGATATCGACCGCATCAAGGGAAAGAAGACCGCGGAGATGCGGAAGATCATTCCCGGCGCCGGGTATGAGGAAGTGATCCACCGGGACAATTTGGTTATCCTGTAGCGGCAAAATAAATCATTGACGTTTCGTCTTCCGTCTGTTATATAGAATGCAGACCCTTTCACGGCTTGCGCACGGGCATCTTCAAGAATGAGATAACGACGCGCGCGGTTTTGCGCCGTGATGGAACGTCCCGGAGGAAGGTATGCAGCATGAGGCGTTGTGTACGTGCATCGCTGACGTGACTCAGAACGTTTTTCAGACGATGGTGTTCCTTTCGCCTGTCATGAAGGACGTGCAGGGGGGCAATGCCGCTCAGATATTGCCCCGGGACATAGTTTCGAAGGTCGAGTTCAGCGGGACCGCCGTGGGTACTTTCACGCTGCATTTCAGGACCGACCTCGCGCTCAAGGTCACTTCCAACATGCTGCAGACGAACGTGAACGAAGTGAACGGTGACGTTCAGGACGCGATCAAGGAGATCTGCAACATGATCGCGGGCGGCATCAAGACCCGCCTCGCTCAGCGCGGCATAAACGTCGAGTATTCGCTCCCGGTCGTTGAACAGTCCGAGAAGGACGCCGGTAAGACCGGCGCGCTGGTGTTCTCGTTCGATGTCGACGGCCATCCTTTTCACATTTCAATGACGGGCCACTAAGCTCACCTTTCTTCGAGACAATATTCTCCAGAGCTTGATCATCACTTGAAAGCGGTCGCGTTTGACGCGTGTGTTCCGCCCTGCATCGTCCGGTGCTGACCGGCCGCGAATACGGGCGCCGCGCGGCGGCATTTTCAACGGCAATTGAAAAGAGCGTCTTTCTCGGAGGGAGAAAGCGCTCTTTTTAATTGTCTGGGCACAGCTTACGCGGCCGCGGTCAGGGCTTTTACGGCTTCCGGCAGCGCCTGAGAACCGGCTTTTTCCAGATCGTCGAACAAATATCTTTCATCGCGGTATGCGTAAAGGTGCATGAATTTCAAAAGAAAAGCGGTTGAGTGAGGCATGGCCCCTGCCGGATGCCGACTTATCAGGGCGGCCATTTCGCGGATAACCTCGTTAATTTCCGGATATACATCCATTATGCGCGCGCCGCCATTCCTTAATTGCGCATCGAGCGCTTTCATTTTATCCATGAGAATATCTGCCGCGGTGCGTTCGTCATAGAGTTCGCTTTCATCGTCACTCTCCCCGCCAAAAGGGGTTTCATCATATTCAGGCTCAATTTCATCCTGCAATCCTTCAAGATGGTGTACGACTTCGCTTAAGGTGTCTCCGCCCAGGTATCCTTCCATCGCGATATACTGATCGGAAAGTAATGATTCATTGATATGCCGGTGCCGCGGGTCCAGGAACGGCCTTTCAGCGCCATCCACGCGCCGCGCGAGATACTGCCCGAGCAGTCCGTATAAATAGCCAGCCTGATAGTCGATGAATTCGTTTCGTTCATCACCGTTTGCCGGCATGGCCTTGTGTGAAGGGCCGTGAAGGACGTGGGGCATTT
This sequence comes from uncultured Elusimicrobiales bacterium, assembly GCA_964577205.1. Taxonomy (GTDB): domain Bacteria; phylum Elusimicrobiota; class Endomicrobiia; order Endomicrobiales; family CAIRNS01; genus CAZNYG01. The sequence continues at coordinate 8,277 of CAZNYG010000043.1, forward strand.
GTTGAAAGAGGCGGACGCATTCCTCGTACAATGGGACACCTTCATCGTGCTTGTATGCTTGAAGAAAGGCATATGCCGCCTCAAGGGTATTTCTGTCCAACGCCCGGGCCGCGCCTTCCGAATCATCATATCCACCCTCAAAATTCCGGGCAGAGATCCTTTTAAACCGTTTCATGGCGACAGCCAGGCCGGCCTCTATAAATTCGGCGAATGACTTTTTTCGCAATACGTCCCCGTAAAACTGCGAACCCCATTCCAGTATCTGGTAATCAACGCAGAATGATGTCGCCGATTCCATGGGGAACATTTTTTCAAGAGTTTTTACATGTGGTTGAAATTGCACGCCGGGCCTTTCAAATTTGAATCTTCTGTTCCTGTCGTGCTGGATCGACAGGTCCAGGCATGTATCGGGCGGCACGCGGTCGGGTATGTTATCCGCAGTGAAACGGATAACGTTGCGGAAACCAAGAGTGTTCAGCACATAGGCGCGCCGCACGGAGTAGAGACTGTTCCTTCCTCCCGTCATGGTTGGCGGTATCTCTTCCCGGGGAAGAATAACTCCGGCAAATCCGCGCGAATCCTGATCATTTTGACGGACAACGTCACGGATCTCCTTGAGCGACAGCATAAATCCGCGCATGGCGGCGTCCAGAGGGCTGTTGAGATCCAGATCAGTGAGGTCGATGATAATACCGTCGAATCGGGCGCCCGGCGGGTTTAACTCTTTCCTTACCTCCGCTGCGGCGTTGCCGGTTGAGCCGGGCGAGTAGCGGTATTCAAGGGTTACCCGCAGTTTCCCTTCGTGCAGCTTTTCTATCGTTTCGGCAAGTTCATGAGGGTTCGCGGATTCACAAGAGCTGAGAACGACCGTATCCACGTGCAATTCAGCGAGCATGGATATGAAGGGGCCGCTTGCGAGGCGTTTGAGCCCGTCCTCAAAACGGTTGAGATCGATCTTTGTGGAAAAAACAGGATCGGATCCGGTAACATCATCCTGAGACTTTTTCTTCAGCGCGTGGTCCAGCATCCCTATGTTCCGCGTGAAATGGGGAGTGTCAATGATGATGTCAAAGAAACGGCGTATCTCGACCGGCAGGGAAGGATCAGCGTCCGGCGGCGCGCCGCTCGTTCCCTGGTGGTCCAGAGCCAGAAGCGCGCGGCCCGGCAGTTGTTCCCGCAGGGAGGTTGTATCGAGCGACTTGATCATATTTGTTGAAAGCCCGCAGATCCTCATGATATCCATTTCAGCGGTCCCGGTATTCATTTCGATACGCTGACATACTTCCGGCCGTTCCCTCAACCATTCGGCGATCGCGGCGGGAGCGGCGCAGCGTGCCGTTATGTCCATATAACCTTCTTTTTCAGGGCTGTAGTAGATGATCCAGTACGGGCGGCCGTTGAATGTCCGGCACACGCGCCCATATACATTCATATTTACGTTCACTTTGAATGCCGGTATTTCCAGTCCGACGTATCTGTTCCCCGGGACTGAATCGTCGTTAACATTAAGCTTTTCCAGAGTATCACGATCGATATCCGACGGCAGCGGCGCATAGTAGACGGTATCGACCCCGATCATTGCCATGTCCATGGCTTCCCGCTCGACCGCTTTATCGTAGCGCAGCGAAACAATGGCAGCGCGGGATCGCGACAGCGCGGGCGCAAGGCGCGATAACGATGACGGCCGCGCTTCCGGGAAGATCTGTCGGACGGCGCGGATGGCGGCTTCAGCGGTTAATGCTCCAGACAGTATTCTGCGCAAGCCAAGGAGTTGCAGCGATTGCCATTGTTCCCGGCCAGGACGGGCTTTGAAGCTGCTTTTCTCGATCTTTTCCCGGGATTCCCCGAGCTGCTCAAGCGACGCGGTAACCTTTTCACGGACGTAAGGGTTCTCATCATCTATTGACCACCACAGGGCCGGTATCGCCTCGGGTATGCCGAGCGTTCCCATTGCTTCCGCCGCGGCTTCCCGCATCAGAGGATGCCCGCTCCTGAGATACGTTGTCAGGAACGGCAAAGCGTCATCGTCGCGTGTTTGTCCCATGGCTCTGCAAAGCATTGCCCGTTGCGCGTAGTTCCTGTCTTCGAGCGAAAAAAGAGAGTTTTCAATTTCGTCCATCATGGCAAGGAGCAGTGGGAGAGTACCGCGGGGATCAAGCGAGAGAAGCGCTTCGATAATGCTCTGCCTGCACACCTGGTCGTCTTCCCGGAACAACCTGTCTTTAAGAGGTTGAACGGCATTTTCGTTCCGCATTTCTCTCAGGGCGCCGGCGGCATTTTTCCGGACGTAGCTATCTTCGTCATCCAGAAGGAGCGCGATATCATCGATATATCCATCGGCCTTTAGAAAACCCAGCGCGAGAGCCGCAGTTTTCCGTACTCCGCTATCCAGGTCTTTCAGGTGTTCACTGAGAACAGAGGCCAGCGCCGGATCATCCGTAAGGCCGGTACGCCCCAACGCGTAGGCGGCATTGGCTCTGGTTTTTGCGTCAACGTCCTCTTCAAGCGTTTGCTTAAGAATGGAGACGATCTCTTCATTGCCGGCCTCCCTGCTGCCGGCCCGTGCGTATTTCCCCAGGACGAATATTGTTTCCGCGCGAAGGTACCTGTTGGGATTGGAGAGAAAAGAGATCAGGTGAAGGCGGGTCAGGCTGTAATCCATTTCTCCCAGCTCATGCAGGGCATCAATGCTTTCCTGCCTGTCGCCGCTGCACAGCCGCGCGAGAAGGCGTGTAATAAGCGAGGGGCGCTCTTCAAGTTTGGCAAGAGCCTGCGCGGCGCGGCCCCAGACGATGTAATTACGAGTATCATATAACGCTTTTGTCAGAGCTTCTCTGGCTTCCGGCAGATTATCCCGCAGATCGACGCCCATTAGTTCCAGGGCTTCGATGGCCGCGCTACGTACGCGGTTGGGAGCATGATTGACCAGATTGATGATACGCTGAGCGGATTCCACGTCGTGAAATGCTCCCAGGCAGCGGCAGGCGGCGGCCATGACATCGTCCGCTGCCTTGTCGTGCTCGCGCACGTCATGGCCGGCGTCGGGGAGGAAATCTCGCGCCAGAAAAAGTAAACCATCACTTTCAGCCATAAGCCCGGCATCCCGTTTCATCGCTCTTTCCGTAAATTTATCAATGGCCTGCAGCGTTTTGTCCCATTCTTTCGGTTCCTTCCCGTTCTCGATCATTTTCTGTATGGACAGGAGTACTCCGTCCCGGCGCGATCCATTATCCTGCAGCTCTTTAATTTTCTGCAGCGCTCTGTCGTTTTCCGGATTTTCCTTTAATAGCGCTTTAATGGCCTGTAGAGCGGCGTCCCGTTTAAGCGCCATGGCCCTTTGTTCCTGCATAGCCCGCAGAGCAGCGATGCGTACCCGGGGATTTTCATCATTCAATGCGGCTTCCAGCGCGGATCTCAGCTGTTCATCGCTGATCATATCCAGGCCCTCCAGGGCTGTATCCTGATTGCCCTGGTCGCGGTCCATAAGACAGTATATAAGCACGTCGATCGACTGTTTTCGCACGTTCTGTCCGGGCAATTCCCTGATCATTTCACAAAACTTCCTGGCTGCCTGGTCGCGTATGAAGCTGTTAGGCGATAACAGTGCCAATGCCATTTCCATGCTTTCAGTGATCTCACTGTCCTTTCCTTTCACATTTTTCTTCATCAACTGTTCCGCTGCCCAGGCATGGACCCGCACGTCCAGCGAGGGGTCTTTGCGCAGCGGTTTTAAAAGGCGTTCCTCAAGCAGGCCGCTGAAACCAAGTTCGAGTACCGCTTTTTTCCTGGTGTCGGGATCGGAAGACTCGAGGTCTGAAACGCATTTGCCGATATACGTATTATTTCTGCTGCCAAGAGCTTGACGCATGAACTTGGCCTGCTTCTCGGTTACGATATCGTCGCTTTTAAAAGTAACCGAGAAAACAGCCTTGGCTTTTTCAAGGTCATTTGCGCTCAATTTGCCGCTTCCCATGAAAGCGATCAGGGCATGTATCATATCGCGTTGACGCAATTTCGACTCAGGAGGGGCATTGGAAATCTGCATAAGGTTCTTCAAGTCATTAAGAAAGGCTGGAATGTCGGTGTGGTCATATATGTTCCTGACTTTTCCCACAAAAAGGCCTGCGCCGAGCGCAATGGTGATGCTTCCGGGCACTATTTGTGAAAGATCGAAAACCAGGGGGCCTCCGATGACGAAGCGTAAGGCGACGGACGCGAAGGCCAGGACGAGCAGCAGAGACGGGATGATCCGCTTGACCTTCAAGGAAGCACTATCCGGTTCGGGGTCAATATATACTTCGAATCGACCGTTTTTCTCCCACGCCGTTCGATTCGCTCCCAGGTAAAATGTTTGCACCGGACTGCCGGTATCCGGAGAAAGTGCATCAGCTGCAATGTCGCCTATATTTGTAAACCTGGCAATAGCATTCATTGTTTCCCGCTCATCCCGCGCGGGGTACATTTTCTCCGCCTGCCGGTGGAAACTGTCCGCCAGCAGAAGCGCGGTATCCCTGTTCTTTTCCTGCCATTGCCTGACGAGTGACCGCGCGGCGGCGCGCTGATCCGTGTCGAGCGTGCTCCAGCCGGCCGGCTCTTTCGCGGAGTCCCTTCCGTACTGGGACTCAAGCGCTTGTTTGGGGAACCGCCTCAATACGTCTTTCCACCACAGTTCGAACGCGAATGCCTGCCAGAGCGCCAGCTCCACCGCTTCATGGAAAATGATATTGTCGTCCGCGTCCCTCGTGGCGTAAATAACGCCATGCGCTATGCCCGCGTGCGCCAGCTGCCTGCGGTATGTGCCGTCGCTGCCGCGCCCTTCCCATAGACAGTATCTCTTCGGATCTGTCCCCTTGGGAGGAGCCAGGCGTATGACGCGGAATTCCCGGTGACGGCTGTTCACCGTTACGGTTATCCGCGGTTGTTCCCTGGCCCTCTTTTCTTCAAATGCCTGACTGATCACGGCGTGGACTTCTTTCTCATTATCGAAGACGCCGGCGTCGGAAATGCCGATGCGGTCCGGGTCCGGGAGGAATCGGGCCATGAAATTCCGTCCCAGAGCCTCGGTTAACGGGCCCGTCATCGCTTCCCTTTCGGGGGAATTCATCACTCTTTTGACGCGCTCTTCGACGGCGGCCGGATCCATTGAAAGAATGATCCTCAGTACTATACCCGCAAAAGGGCTGATCTCGGGATCCTTGTCCGCCAGCGCCGCCATCATGGTTTCGATCATGAGGCCAGCCAATCCGGGCCTGTTATCAAGTTCCTCTTCGATCAGCCAGATCGCTTCGAGACGATCATCGGTTTCGGCGCCGGCATCCAGCAGCAGCCTGCCGCCCACGTCCAGATTATAGTAAGATCGCTTGATCTCATCATCTTCGGGACTGTCCAGCCGCAATAATGCAAGGCCCGCCAGCGCCCGGATACGCAGCGACTGGTTGTCAGCGGCCATATCCCGCAGTATCTTCCTGGCTTTTTCTATTCTCCCGGGTATCAGGACGTCCCAGCGTCGTATCTCCTCAATGGCTGTCTCATCGCTTGTCTTGGGTGCTTCTTTCCGGTCGTCCCCGGCATCTTCGGGAGCGGCAGCGGCGGCCGGTCCTTCGTCAGGATCGATCTCTCTGAGGAGCTCGGAGATCATGTCGCGTTCAGATATGTTAAAAGCTAAGTTTCGCGCGCGCCGGACAGATTCGATCATCTCCTTTCCGTCCGCATTCCGCGAATGAGCAAGATTTATTATCTGACCGCGCAATATTTCCCGGCAGCTGTAAAACGCGGGATCAAGCCATGCCGCCAGCAGCACTTCCATGGCCAGCGGATCGTTCGAATCCCCGAGGGCGATGATGGATCCTTTTCTGAGTTCCGGGTCGGTGAAGCCTCTTTCCAGCAGGAAGCCGGCATAATAGATCAGTTCTTTTTTCCATTTGATCTCCCCGGCTTCAGCGTCCGTAAGCTCTCGTCCAGCTGCTTCCTGCGCCCGGTTTCGCCATTCCCTGTCCGCGAGCGCAACGGCCGCTTCGGCGCGCACTCTCGGGGCAGCGGCATTTTTCATTACGCTGCGCAGTATGGCCGCGGAAACCGGATACGTGCCCAGCATTCCCGCGTTGCGCACCGCTTCCACCTGGACCGCGACGTTCCCGTTTGTCAGAAGCCGCGCGTGACTGACAAATTTTGACGGATTCGGCTGTTCAAGGATATAAAGCGCGGAGGCGATGGAAACGATCCGCGGCAGCGGCTGATCCTCTCCCAGCAGTTTCCACAAACGCGGGGCAGCGGGTAAACCGCCCCTGTGCTCTTCTCCGTTCAATATCGCTCCGATCTCCGGGTCGGCATAAGCTTCACGCCGCGCGCGCTCCAGTTCCCCGGCCGGATCGGTCAGGTCAGGATCTATGATAACTTCCGTCGCCGGCTTCTCCTGTTGAACTGCCGGTTCCCTTTGCCCGTCATCGTGCTCCGGCTTCGTACGCTCGATTGCCGTGATGGCCGCTTCAGCTTTACTGCGCATCGAGGGGGGTTCATCGTCACTGTTCGTGATGTCGCGCAGGGACGCGAGGGCGAACCGGCAGCCCATGGCACCGAGCTTTTCGACGGCATTTTCGCGGATTTCCTGTACCGGGCTCCACAGGTCTTTAAGAAAACGCAGCCCTTCTGTTTTGTCTATAAGATGCCGCAGCGCGTCGACCGCCGCCAGTCGCACGTCAGGCGATTGATCGTCAAGAGCGGCATAGAGGCGAACGGCGACAGCCGCCCTTTTTTCCGGTTTCGCGCTTGCCAGAAGTTCCAGCGATAAGACCGCTTTCCTGCGTTGTTCGGCTTCCCCGTCTGATAACTGCAGGACAAGCTTTTTGAACACGGCTTCGCTGTCACGAAGCAGCTCGCGCGCGAATGTTTCTATATCATCTCCGCCCTGTACCATGAGCGCCATGAAAGGAATGCCTGAGATGATATCCAGCGAAGGTGGCAGGCCGGTAACATGCGTCAATAGCGTTATCACGAGGGCGGGAATAACGGCCGCGAGGATGGTAATGGCAAATCGGCGCAGGGAACTGCCGGGCGCGCCGCTCTTTGCGGACGGGTCAACGCGGCCATCCCTGCCGCGCACTGATCCGGTTTCGGGATCCAGCAAAAAAGACACGGTTGCGTTTGAGTCGGTGTAATGGAATATGAGTTCGTTGCCGCTCGTGCCGGCGTATGTGAAAGAAATGCCTTCAAGGGAATTCCTTCCAAGGATTTTTTTCAATCGTTCGGTGATCTCCCGTTCAATTGCGGTTCCCGGACGGTTCCCGGCTTCCCGCAGCGCTCCTTCGGCAATGTCGCGGCAGACCGCCCCCGTGCCGGCGGTTTTGAGGATCTCGGCATACGTTTCCGTTATGGCGGCGCGGGACGTATTCTCAAGCAGTATCTGTTCGAAGCGTTCGCGGGCGTCCCAAGCGTTTTCCGGTACTCGGGGCGTCAGGACGGCATACGAAACCCGCTTTTCGGCGAGGATGCGGGCCAGCTCTTCCGTGTGAAAACCGCCGGCGATCACCGCGACGCGGCGCTTTGCCGCGGGTATCCATTGCGCGGGCGCGTCCGTCCTGTATTCGGTACCGGGGGCGAGACGGGAAGCGCCGATCGTTTTGAGGAAGGCGTCGTTGCGCGCGACGTTGACGCGGTAGAATTCGTCGAGTTCGGGGAGCCATGATCTCGCGGAAGAGATCACCGCTGGATCGGCGTATTTTCCCCAGAGGAATTCGAACATCTCCCGGTTGTCCAGGATAAAGCGGTAATCGCCGTACGTGACTTCGGCCCCGGCGTAATCGGCGAGGCAGCGCGCGTAATCGTCGATAAAGGCGATCTCCTTTTCAGTCGTGGTGACGGCATGCAGGCGCTGCAGCTCGCGGATAAGGCCGCGCAGTTCGCCGACGGACGCCAGAGGGTTCACCGACTCTGAAATGCGGAAAACCTTCAGGTATCCGGCGAGACGGGCATACAACGGGGAAGTGTACAGCGGGTCTCTCGGAGGGAGCTGAGAAAGCGCGGTGAAAAGGCTGCCGGTGTCGGCAAGGTTCCCGGTCCTCTGCTGTAAGGCCTGCCAGTCTTTGTAAGAGAGGTTCTTCTTCAGCGATCCGAGGTAGGCGTTCAACTCCTTCGATATGGCGCGCGATGAGAACGAAGAGGCCTTTTTCGAAAGATCGGCCTGTGACTTGAGGTTTTCGTACCGGTACATGTCCACAGCGGCCTTGCGGGCCATCGCGGTAACGGCCCTGCTGAACTTGCGGCTGTCGATCTTTCCCTGTTCATGTTTGTCCATCAGGCGGTCGAGGCGCTTGTTGGCGGGGCTGTACCATCTTGACTTGAGGACGGCGACGGTACGCCGCGCGTTTTTCAATGAATCTCGCGTCTCCCCGCGCCGGCGCAATATGGCGGCAAGGCGGGCGATGTTCGGTTTGAGAAGGGGTGCGTCTTCAAGCCCGGCCAGAGGGTCCGCGCGGGTACCGGTCAGAGAGAAGTACTCGGCCCCGGTCAGCCTGCCCGAATTCAGCAGCGTCTCGATGATATCCTGACGCCGGTTTTCGGGGAAGGGTGTTATCCATGAATTATCTACGGGGCCGACGTTGCCTTCGACAAAAATGCGTTCAAGCCCCGCGGTTTGGTCGAGATCCTTCAGCAGGGCGGCGATATTCTTCTGTACCCCCGGATGGCAGTGCAGGTCCTGTATCAGCAGCACGGCGGTATCGCTGCCGAAACAGAGAGAATCGGTGATGGACGCTTTATCGGGAGAAATCAGAGGAAAAGAAGCACGCAGGGGAACCGGCTGAAAAGCCTGCGCGGCCGATTGGCCGACAGTAGTCAGGAGAAAAGCGGCAAGTGTGATCCAAACAGTGAGTTCGCGGCAGGCCGACCGGAAAAAAGGTTTTTGGAGGAACATGAATATCCTTTCAAAAGAATCACCAATCGCAGAGCAACACATATAATAGTATGAAGAAAACAAGGAAAAATATCAAACCCCTTGTGAAAATACTGCAAAGCCATAGGGGACGGAGTCAGGTAATTAGGTGATGAAGCATTGTTATTGCATCATCCCTGACTCCATGCCCTGTGTCCTGCGTTCCGTTACCCGAGCCGCTTGCGGTAACTCCCCTTTTGCGTTCAAGAGGGGCCGGAGGGGGGAGTTGCTTTTTTTCGCTGTTACCGGCATCGC
>CAZNYG010000044.1:0-14666 GCA_964577205.1 uncultured Elusimicrobiales bacterium
TTCTCTTTGCCGGCGGGCAGCAGGATCGGCATGCCTCCCCGGAGCAGGTTGTCGAGATACGTCTGGCGGCAGTACTGGTCGAACGTGTTCTTTCCCGACCAGGTCCCGATGGCGTTCGTCAGGTTCTCGACGATGGAACGGTTCTCCAGCGCCTTGGCCTCAAAATATCCCTTCTCCGACGCCCTGCGGGCGAACCGGTTCAGGCTCTCTTCGTCCGCGATGTGACCGATCATCGAATAAAGCGTTATGCTCTTCCCGGCCGCGGTTTCGGCGTTCAAAAGGCTCATCGCGCACGGATATTTGTTGTCCCCCATCTGGCGGCGGGGAAGGCTGAAACGGCCTTCGGCAAGGAACCCAATGGGATGAATGCAGCTTGTGTCGTAGCCGAAAACCAGTTCCGGATCGACTATGACCGGCGCCTGGCGGACGTACGTTCCGTGATCGGCGTAACCAAAATAAAAATTGCCTTTCGTCAGGACGGACACTTCCGGGCGGTCGTTGATCTCCACCTTCAACTTGTAGTAGGGGATCCCTTTTTCTTCGAGGTTGCGCACTTCGGTCCACGCCTGCGCGGTGCAGCTCATGTGCTTGTTGATCTCGTCGCTGAGCCAGTAGGGCAGCACGCGCGTATGGCCGTCGACCGCCTGGAACGAAACAGCCGACGAGCCGGTATTCTCTATCTTGACGACGCGGACCAGGGCGGCGATAGGTTCTTCCGGCAGCGTGAAATACCTGACCGTCGTTTTCAATCCCAGGGCCCTGTTGTCGTCTTCGAGCTCCAGCTCCCAGGGACGGATGCGCATCGTCTGGCGTATGCCCTTGTCCTGCCCGGGAAGCAGCGTGGCGAACGGCTCGTAATAGAAAGATCTCCTGCCGCGCGTCCCTTTCAGGAACGTGCGGAACCCCGTGGTCGCGGTCAGTCCGTACGCGATGTTCGCGGGGAAGAATTCGGCGATAGCGTAGTTCTTGTTCTTGATGCCGAAAGACGCGATGGCCTGGTTCCTGTTGCAATAGAAAGCCCACATCGGGATGCCGTGCAGGCCGGCAATCCCGGGAAAGAAACTGGAAAAAGTCCTCGCCTCATTATAGTTCTCGATAATGAACGTTCCGTCGTCGTTCAACAGATACCTGGGTCCGGATGCAGCCGCAGTCTCTTTTCTTGCCATGATGATCCCTCTCTTCGTTTCGTGTGCCGCGCAGTTATCCCCCCCGTTTTATTTGTTACCTGTGCTTTTTTACTCTCGGCTCCTTTTCATTACCCGCTTGAAAATATAAGGTATGTTCGTAAAATGGGCCGTGATATCGCACGCCTTCCTTATCTCATTTTCAGGCAGATATTTGCGTATATCCGGATCGTTCAGGACGGCGCCTTCAAAACTGACCCTGTTGTCCCGCGCGTAGAACGCCGCCTTCTGCATCAGGGCATACGCCGCCTCCCGGGAAAGCCCCTTGTCCACAAGGGAAAGCAGCAGCGTGCCCGAGAAGACCGTATCCTGCGACCGCGCGAGGTTCGCTTTCATGTTCAGCGGATACACCTGCAGCCCCGACAGCATGTGGTTCATGCGCGCCAGCATGAAATGAAGCGCGATCGAAGCGTCGGGCAGGATGACCCGTTCCGCCGAAGAATGGCTGATGTCGCGCTCATGCCAGAGAGCGACGTTCTCCATGCCCGTCACCGCGTATCCGCGCAGCAGGCGCGCGAGGCCGCAAATGTTCTCGGAAAGTATCGGGTTGCGCTTGTGCGGCATGGCTGAAGAACCCTTCTGCCCTTTAGTAAAAGGTTCCTCCGCTTCCTGCACTTCCGTGCGCTGCAGATGTCGCACTTCGACCGCGAAACGTTCAAGGGACGCGCCGATGACGGCGCAGGAATTCAGATAGCGGGCGTGCCGGTCGCGCGGGACTATCTGGGTCGAGACGGGCTCCGGCCGCAGGCCCAGTTTGCGGCAGACGAACTCCTCAACTTTGGGGCTCAGGTGGGCGAACGTGCCGACCGCGCCGGAGATCTTGCCGTAACTGACGACTCTCTTCGTTTCTTTCATCAGTTCGAGCATGCGCAGCGTCTCGGAATACCAGGAAGCCGCCTTGAACCCGAAAGTGATGGGTTCGGCATGTACCCCGTGGGTCCGGCCCATCATCGGCGTATTTTTATACTTAAGCGCGAGCTTTTTTACCGTTGCGGAAAGTTCAGCGATATGTTTGATCAGAAGATCGCACGACTGCGAGAGCTGAACGCTCAAAGCGGTATCAAGCACATCGGAAGAGGTCATGCCGAGATGAAGAAAGCGCGCGGAAGGGCCTACCGTTTCGACGACCTGCGTAAGGAAAGCGATGACGTCATGTTTGACGGTCAGTTCGATCTCCGCGATCCTTTCAGGATCGATGCGCGCCTTTTTACGAATTTCCGCGACCGCCTTTGCCGGCACTATCCCCTGTTTCGACATCGCCTCAGCGGCCAGTATCTCCACTTCCAGCATCGTCGCCAGCCGGTTCTCGTCCGACCATATATGGGCCATCTCAGGTTTCGTGTAGCGCGGGATCATTGAGCCTCCAGAAATGCAGATCGCAAATTTCAAATTGAACGTCAACAAATGACTTACATTACGCAAGCACGGCAGTTATTGCGGCAGCGATGCAAAAAGACAAATGTAACGGGGGCTGAAGCTCGCCCCTACGGAACGACACTACGATACTTATCCCGAACCGGTGATCACTTTTTCTATGGCAACGGGGTATAGTTCATGCTCGGCCTTAAGCACGCGGGCCGCCAGCGTATCCGGAGTATCACCGGGCAGGACCGGGACTTTCATCTGGGCGACGATATTCCCGTGGTCGTAATGTTCGTCGACCACATGGACCGTCGGGCCGGATTCTTTTTCACCCGCGGCAAGCACGGCCTCGTGCACATGATGGCCGTACATTCCCCTGCCTCCGAAACGGGGCAGCAGGGCGGGATGGATATTCAGTATCTTCCCGGGGAAAGCCGCGATCATGTTCGGTTCGATCTTCGCCAGATATCCCGCGAGGCAGACCATGTCCGCGTGGTGCTTTTTCAACTCGGCTGCGATCGCCTCACAGAACCCGGCGGCATCCGCATATTTTTCCCGGTCGATAAACAGGGCCGGAATGCCGCATTTCTCCGCCCGTTCAAGGGCGAATACACCGGCTTTATTTGAGATGACCAGGGAGACTTCCGCCAGCCCCTTCAATATGCCGGCGCGCGTCGAATCGATTATAGACTGCAGGTTTGAGCCGCCGCCGGATACAAGGACGCCGATCCTTATCATTACCGTATCTCTACGCCCCGCGCGCCTTTTTCAACGCGGCCGATGATCTTTGCGCCCTTCATGTGCGCGCGCACTTTCCCCGCGGCTTCCGCGCGGACGATAAGGACCATGCCGATGCCCATGTTCAGCGTACGGTATATTTCTTTGTCCGCTATCTTTCCTTTTTCCTGAATAAGCCGGAAAACGGCCGGAACCTTCCACGAATCTTTCTGAATGACGACGCGGCAGTTGTCCGGCAGCACTCGTCCGATCTTATCGTAAAAGCTGCCGCCGGTTATATGGGCGATGCCAGTGATCGTCTCTTTTTTCCCGTTGAACTTTTTTGCCGCGGCAAGAACCTCTTTAACGTAGATCCTGGTCGGCGCGAGAAGCTCCCTGCCGTATTTCACCAGATCGGATTTAGAGAACACCTTGCGGATAAGGGAATACCCGTTTGAATGCGGGCCGCTGGAAGGAAGGCCCACAAGGGCATCTCCCGGCCGTATGTTCCTGCCGGTGATCTCTTTCCCCTTTTCAATGACGCCGACCGCGAACCCGGCAAGATCGTATTCCCCGGGAGGATAGAAGCCCGGCATCTCGGCGGTTTCACCGCCGATAAGGGCGCATCCGGCCTGATCACACCCTTTACGGATGCCTTTAATGACATCTTCCGCCCGGTCAACGTCGAGCTTGCCGCAGGCGAAGTAATCAAGAAAAAAAAGCGGCTGCGCGCCGACGCAGACGATATCGTTCACGTTCATGGCGACCAGGTCGATGCCTACGGTGTCGTGCTTATTTAAAAGGAAAGCCAGCTTCAGTTTCGTGCCCACGCCGTCCGTGGAACTGACCAGCTGCAGTTTCGTCCCCGCCAGCGGGAAAAGCCCGCCGAAACCGCCTATCTTCGGAAGGTTCTTTTTAATGCGCCGGACAAGCTCGTTGCCTGCGTCTATATTCACTCCGGCCTTCGCGTACGTTATGGACATGGTTCACCTCAAATTAATATTAACGGCGTTCATGTGTTCTCGTGTTCGTGTGTTCTCGAGTTAACATCATTTACGAAAGTCAAGGGCACGTCTTGCCGTTCATCACAAGAACTCAAGGACCCGAGAACTCGAGAACGCCTTTCTTATTTCGTTCTGCTGCCCGGCTTTATCGCGGGGGCGCCTTTTTTGCACAGGGGGCACTCTTCCGGCTTATAGCTCTTTACCTCAAGGCTAAGGAGAGAAAAACGCGGCACGCCGAAATCCGCCCTGCCGCCGCTCCGGTCGACGAGCGACGCGACCGCGACTACCTTCCCCCCCATGGATGAAACGACTTCCACGACTTCCCGGGTGGAGAGCCCCGTAGTAATAACATCCTCAACCACCAGGTACTTTTCTCCCGGATTTATGGTAAACCCGCGGCGCAGGGTAAGTTTCCCTTCAACCCGCTCGCAGAAAAAAGCCCGTTTGTTCAACGCCCGCCCGATCTCCTGCCCGATAACGATGCCGCCCATGGCGGGAGAGACGACCGCTTCGATATCCGGAACGCTTTTTTTGATCATCCCGGCAAGCGCGGACGCCAGTTTCCCCGCGACCTCAGGATACTGCAGGATCAGCGCGGACTGGAAATATGTATCGGAATGAAGGCCGCTGGAAAGCAGGAAATGGCCGGAAAGCAGTGCATGATATTGTTCGAACAGTTCTCTTGTTTCTTCCGGCGACATATCGCATGCTCCTTTATCTATTTATCCTTTCCTTACTCGCTTACTCAATGGTGTTACGCACGATCTCCAATACTGAGGTGCTTCCATAGGTCATAGACAGGGAATTCCAGTCATTTCGAAGCGAGTGAGGACATGTCAATTTCAAATTTCAAATCGTAAATTTAAAATTGGACGACTGAAAGCCGTTGACGTTCAATTAAAGCTAAAGTATCGTGCGCAGCGTTACTTACTTAATTTATTTATCAGATATTATACATTATTCTTCGCCGATTTCGCGCGCGATCGATCGCGCGGCCTTGGCGGGGTCGGGAGCCTCTATCACGGGACGTCCGACCACGATGAAGTCGGCTCCGGCCTCGATCGCGCCCTTCGGTGTCGCTACCCGTTTCTGGTCGTTGACCGCGTCCGACGATGAGCGGATACCCGGAGTGACTACGGAAAAACCTTTGCCGCAGGCATTTTTTACCAGCGATGCTTCAAGAGGGGACGCGATGACCCCGTCCGCGCCTGAATCTTTGGCAAGTTTCGCCCTGCGTACAACCTCTTCCGGATCGGCGCTCTGGCTGGTAAGCACGGTCACCGCCCACAATCTGGGACGTTTCGCCACCGAGGCCGCCGCGGCGATCATTTCCTTACCCCCCATGCTGTGGATCGTCATGCTGTATACGCCGATGCCGGCCGCCGATTCCACCGCGCGCTGGACGGTCGCGGGGATATCGTGCAGCTTGAGGTCCAGGAAGACTTCTTTCCCCGCATCGCGGATACGGCGTACGATATCCGGGCCTTCGGTGAGGAACACGATAGGGCCTACCTTGATAATGTCCACCCACGGAGAAACGGCGCGCACCAGGTTCATGGCGCGTTCACGGTCGTTAACATCCAGCGCAAGGATAATTTTTTTCATACGTACCCCTTCTTTTCAGAAAAATCCATGAGCCTAAACCACTGTCTGGCGGCCCCGGCCTCCCTGCACGTTCTTGACTTCCCCCTTACTCACGTACTCACCCACTCACTTACTCACTTGTTTTATATAGTGATCAGTTATCGCCATCGCGGCTTTGTATTTTCGGATCAGGCAGCGGTGCGTATCCGTCTCGTTCGCGGCGATCAGCCGGCGGGGCGCGCGCGGGTCCCAGGCGAAAGGCATGATCTGCCCCGAGTCCTGGCGCGTGCCGGCGGCTCCTTCTTCCGACAGAACGATACCGTCGATATTATAGGTCAGGTTGCTTCCGGGAGACGTGTCCATCAAATTCCTGCCCAGCGCGATGTATTCTCCGCCCGAAAGAGAAAGATGGTACAGCGTGGGCATGATATCGATATGCGAACCAAAGGCCGTTGTATCGATGGACCGGGGTTTGAGCGCGGCCGGGATATAAAGGTATAACGGAACCCCGTCACGGTCCAGGAACTCTTCCCGCGGGTAATCGAACACGCTCCAGAAATTGTGATCGCCCGTGATCGCGATGATCGTGGAATCCCGGAGCGGTGAGTTCTTGATTCGGGTTATGAATTCTCCCGCCTTCTGGCAGGCGTACTGGTAAGTTTCAAACCTGCCTTTGGCGAGCTTCCGGTCTCCCGTCATTTTCATAGTCAGTTCGGCGGGAGGGTCAAGCGGCAGCGCCCTGTAATCCGGGGGCAGAGAGTAAGGCGGATGATTGCTGGTGGTCAGCGCCATGACGAACTTTGGCTTTCCGCCGCCATCATCGAGCGAACGGTATATGGCGTCGAACAGGTATTCATCATACACTCCCCACTGGTTGCGGCGGTAACCGGGATCCATGGAACCTTCTCCCTGCAGCCGGTCGAAACCGAGCCGGGGAACGAACGATGGGAGGTCCCGCCAGCCGGCATTCCCTCCGTAAAGGAATACGGTGTCGTATCCAGCCTTTTTATACGGCAGCGCCGCGCCGGAGGGATACGCGTTGAAGGCATATTTCGACTGGGTCAGCGGCTTCGTGCCGGGACGTTTCGGGAAACTCATTAGCACCGACTCAAGGCTGCCGATGGTCCCCATGTCCCCCGGAAGGAAATTGAGGAACAGGGTGTCTCTGTCGAAATGCCTCTTCAGATCGCCCAGGACGTTGAACTCCGGAGAATCATACCGATCCATCAGGTGCGTGCCGAACCCTTCCATCACGATCACTACGACATTGGGACGCGTTTTCTCGATAACGGGACTGCGCGGGGTAGTACGCCTCAAAGCGGCGGCTATATCGGAGGACTGGCGGCCCGGGTCGGTCCCCAGATGATCCGACAAAGCGCGCGCTATCCCGTCCGGGCCGCCATAGCCGAGCTCTCCGGCGAGATCAAAACTGCGGTTCTCCTTCATCCGGAACTCTATCGCCTGCTGCAGCGTGAACAATCCGTTGATACTCACTTTGTTGACGAAATCATCCGGGGATATTTCCGCGTCCATGATGCCCAGGGGGAACATGCCGAAGGAGCCGCGGGCAGCCATGACATTGGCGCACAGGAGGGCGGCCGCGAACAGTATTTTTGCGGGAAGCCCCGCCGGACGCGCCGGGCTGACGGCGGATATTGATCCTTCCGGCAGCCGCATGAAATACCTGCAGGCCAGAAAGATGAACACGGCCAGCGCGGCGAATCCCGCGCCGGCCAGGAACAGGTTGTAGTTCTCCCCCAGCGTCGAGAAGAGCGCTTTGGTATCGTCCTCAAAAATGCCGAATATGAGGATGTTGATATGGGAGCGGAAATAGGAATAGAAACCGAAATCGACGGACAGGACGATGAACACCAGGCTGTACATCGCGGCATAGTAGTATTTTGCCGCCGAAAGCCAGGCGCGCAATACGCTTTCCCGGCGCGCCATCCAGACCGCGAGGAGCGTCAGTGTGACCAGCGCATTGATATACGCGACGATCACGAGGTCGAAACGGACACCCATGTAAAACGCTTTGATAACGTGATCCTTCATGCCGTCCAGCGCGCCCGGCGTCCGGTAATACATGAAGAACGCGAACCGGTATACCGACATCAGAAAGAGGAACGCCGCATTCAGCGCAACGATACGTTTGAACGCGGCGAATATATGAAGAAAGCTTATTCTATTCATGAAAGTCTTATCGTGCCGATGATCTCCCTGATATTCGCCGCTTTCTGCGCGGCGCAGTATTCCTTAAGCCCCCTGACGACCTTCCCCGGGCGGGCCGGATCGACGAACAGCGCCGTCCCCATGCTTACCGCCGCGGCTCCCGCAATGAGAAATTCAACAGCGTCATCAGCGGTCATAATGCCCCCCCCGCCGATGACCGGGACCGTGACCGCGCGGGATGCTTCCCATACGCACCTCAGCGCCAGAGGTTTGACCGCTGGACCGGACATGCCGCCGACGACCGTTGAGAGTTTCGGTTTCCTCGTCTTTATATCGATCGCCATGCCGGGAAAGGTGTTGACCAGCGACAGGATGTCGGCGCCGTTGTCCACGCAGCGCCTGGCGAGCCCCGCAAGATCGATGACCTGCGGAGACAGCTTCGCTATGACCGGGACCCGGGATACTCTTTTGACGCGGCGGATAATGTCCGCGACCAGGCCTTCGTCCTGACAGATGATGCGTTTCTTCAGGTTCGGGCACGAGAGATTCAGCTCGATACCCGCCACGCCTTTCGCGCCGGAAAGCCGGCGGACCGTTCCTTCGTAGTCTTCCGCTTTTCCCCCCGCCACGCTGACGATGACCGGAACTTGAAGACGGCTGAGCCTGTCCCACTTTTCCGAGAGGAACCGTTCCACCCCCATATTCTGCAGGCCGATCGTGTTCAGGATACCCGAAGAGACCTCGGCAAGGCGCGGCGGAGGGTTCCCTTCCCGGGGCGTCAGCGTTATCGTTTTAGTGACGACAGCGCCCAGTTCCTTCACCGGGCACAGATCGTTGATCTCGTCGCCGTATCCGAACGTGCCGGACGCGACAAGTACCGGGTTCGCGAGACGGATACCCGCAAGATCGACGGAGAGATCAGGACATTTATTTTTCATAATAGATCTAAAAAGCGTTCATTTGTTCAATAGTTCATTGGTTCAAGAGTAAGATCAATGCTTGTAAAAGACGTTTTATTCCGGTGGTGTTTCAAGTGTACCAATGGAACAATGAACGTCTTTACCATATTATTTCGTTCGATCTGAATACCGGACCGTCTTTGCAGGCCATGCGGTGCCCGGCCGTTGTTTTTACCGCGCATCCCTGACAGTTGCCGACGCCGCAGGCCATCATCTCCTCAAGAGAGACCTGGCAGGGTATCGCGAGGCGTTCAGCGCGTTCAGCGACCGCTTTCAGCATACCGCGAGGGCCGCAGGCATAGATGACAGGAGACAGGTGTTTGTTCTTATCCAGCCACCGGTCGAGCGTGTCCGTTACCAGGCCTTCATGCCCGCGTGATCCGTCCAGTGTCGAAAAGACGACATTCCATCTTTTCCCGCGCAGTTCCGGGAGTGGCACAATATCGGCGGCGCATCGCGCCCCGTAAAGAACAGTACCCGGCTTCGGCATCGATACTGAAAGAAAAGACAGGGAAGCGATCCCCGTCCCCCCGCCGACAAGGAGAGGATACGCGCCCTTTTTAACCGGCCGCTCGTCATACCCTGTTCCCAGTGGCCCCAGAACGCCGATGCTCTGCCCCGTCTTCATTCCAGAAAGCGCTTCGGTACCTTTCCCGACGACCCTGTATAGAAAGGATAATCTTCCCCCGCCCGCAGAATATATGCTCAGGGGACGGCGAAGGAAGGCCTCCGGCGCCGTCACCAGACAGAACTGTCCGGCAACAGAAACCCGGGCTATGTAAGGGTTCTCAATCTCCATGACGTAATAGCCCGGGCATATGCGGCGGTTGTCCCGTATGATCGATGACAGGTCTACTCTTTTCGTTGCCAGACGACGTTACCTCCCACGAGAGTCCTCTCGGCCATTCCCTTCAGCCCGCGTCCGACGAACGGCGAGTTTTTGCTTTTCGAGTGGAAAAAAGCCGTATCGACCGTGTATTCCCGGTCCGGGTCGATAATGGTTATATCCGCGAAGCTTCCGGGAGCGAGCGTACCGCGGCCTTTGAGATCGAAAATGAGCGCTGGATTAAGGGACATTTTCCTGACCGCGTCGAGCCATCCGAGAACGCCGGTCCCGATCAGTTCGGTGACCACGAGGCCCAGCAATGTCTCCAGCCCGATGATCCCGAACGGTGCAAGGTCGTATTCCTTGTTCTTTTCCTCTTCGGTGTGCGGCGCGTGGTCGGTGGCGATACAATCGACAGTGCCGTCCGCCAGGCCTTCCTTGATCGCCTTCACGTCGGCAGCGGAACGGAGCGGCGGGTTCATCTTTGTGTTGGTATCGTAATTGCGGACCACGTCGTCCGTAAGGGTGAAATAGTGGGGACAGGTTTCCGCGGTCACCTTAACGCCGCGTTTCTTCGCCTGGCGGATGAGTTCCACCGATCCGGCCGTGGAAACGTGCGCGATATGAAGATGCCCTCCGGTCAGTTCCGCGAGCATGATATCGCGACTGACAATGATCTCTTCGCTCTGACGCGGGATGCCGCGCAGGCCGAAGATCATCGAATTATGGCCTTCGTTCATGACACCGTTCTTCGAAAGGTCCCTGTCTTCGCAGTGGGATATGACGGGCAGGTTGAACATCTTCGTGTACTGAAGCGCGCGGCGCATGACCTGAGAATTCATCACAGGCATCCCGTCGTCGGATACCGCGACGATGCCCGCTTTTTTCAGGACGCCTATCTCCGCCAGTTCTTCCCCGGCCGACCCCTTTGTGATACACCCGATGGGGAAGACGTTGACCAGCCCCTCTTTCTGGGCTTTCATCTGTATGAACTCTACTGTCGGGCCGTTGTCGATCGGAGGATGCGTGTTCGGCATGCAGAATATCGTCGTGACGCCGCCGTGGGCCGCCGCCCGCGTCCCGGTCGCTATCGTCTCTTCCTCTTCGTGGCCGGGCTCGCGCAGGTGGGTATGGATGTCGATAAGGCCGGGAACGACGATCCTTCCCGCGGCCTCGATGACCTCCGCGCCTTCGGAAGGCAATCCCGCCGCGCACGCGGACACGCGTCCGTTCTCTATAAGGACGTCCGCGACAGCGTCATGAGAACGGGCCGGATCCAGTACTCTGCCCCCACGGATAAGGGTTTTCATGGATTATTCCTTTTCCTCAAGATCAGCTTTTATGCTGCTGCCTCTGCGCCCCGAAAGCAGGTACAGCACCGCCATTCGCACAGCGATCCCGTTGGTCACCTGCTCATTGATGACGGCGTGAGGGCTGTCCGCCACTTCCGATGATATTTCTATGCCGCGGTTCATGGGGCCTGGATGCATGATAAGCACGTCGGGCTTTGCCAGGCTGACGCGTTTTCCGGTCATCTGGTAGAGTTCGGCGTACTCGTGCACGGACGGGAACAGGTTTTCCTGCTGCCTTTCCATCTGGATGCGCAGGATATTGACGACATCAGTATTTTTCAGCGCTTCATCCAGGTCATAGTACACTTTGACGCCCAGGTCGCTGATAGCCGGAGGGATCAGCGTCGGAGGCCCCGCCACGCCGACCTCGGCGCCCAGCTTCATCAATCCCCAGATATTCGATTTGGCGACACGGCTGTGCAGGATGTCTCCGACAAGCAGCACCTTAAGCCCGGCGATCTTTTTCCTTTTTTCCCGGATCGTATACAGGTCGAGCAGGCCCTGAGTAGGGTGTTCATGGAAACCGTCGCCGGCGTTGATTATCGAAGAATGAAGGTTCCTTGCCAGCACTGCCGGCGCGCCCGCCAGGCTGTGGCGGATGACGATGATGTCGGCCTTCATAGCCTCCATCGTCTTTCCGGTGTCGATAAGGCTTTCGCCCTTGACCACGCTGGACGTGGAGACCGCGATGCTGACAACGTCCGCCGAAAGGCGTTTTGCGGCTATTTCAAATGAGGTGCGGGTGCGGGTGGAAGGTTCGTAAAAGAGGTTGACGACGGTCTTTCCACGGAGCGTGGGGACCTTTTTCACCGAACGGGTAAAAAGGCTTTTGAACGGTTTGACGGTGTCCAGAATAAGCTCGATCTCTTTCTTATCCAGCTGTTCCAGCCCCAGCAGATCTTTCGTCGCAAAAGCCATACCGGCAGTATCTCCCTTCATCGGGGATCAGTATCACGCAGTTCTTTTAAGACGACACGGTCGGTGCCGTCGACTTCTTCCAGTTCCACCGAGATCAGTTCTTCCCGTGAGGTAATGAACTTTTTACCGATAAAATTCGGTTCTATTGGCAGTTCGCGGTGGCCCCGGTCCACCAGCACCGCCAGCTGGATGTTCCGCGGGCGGCTGAAATCGATCAGTTCGTCAAGAGCGGCGCGGATGCTGCGCCCGGTGAAAAGCACGTCGTCGACCAGCACGACCTTTTTGTCGTTGAGATCGAACGGTATGTCCGTCTCCCTGACCGGCCGGGCCGTATCGGTGGAGCCGACATCGTCCCGGTACAGCGTTATGTCCAGAGTGCCGAACGGCACTTCGTGGTCGGTATCGTTGAGCCCGGCCGCCTTGATCTCCCTGGCGATACGCTGGGCTACGAACACCCCTCTTGTCTGGATGCCGACGATCGCCATGTCCCTGACGCCGAAATTCTTTTCCACTATCTCGTGCGCCAGGCGGCGGATGGTCCGGGATATCTCCTCCCGGCTCATGATCATTTTCTTTTCAACGAATGTTCCCATGGTTATAACCTGACGGCGTTCTCGTGTTCTCGAGTTTCGATAGCAGAGAGAACATCATTATCCATGCCCTCCAGGAACACACGAACACAAGAACTCCTGAACGCCTTTATTGATTTTTTTCTTTAAGGTATTTCTCCAGGCCGGATCCCTGAAGCCTGCCGTCCTTTTCCAGGACCGAGGCTGTCATTTTCGCGCGGTATGCCGTGAACTTTTCGCGCAGCGCAGCGTCTGAAAGGGCGAGTATCTGGACCGCGAGGATCGCGGCATTCACCGCTCCCGTCCTGCCGATGGCGACGGTCGCGACAGGGATGCCCTGCGGCATCTGTGCCATGGAGAAAAGCGCGTCCATCCCGCTCAGGGATCGGCCTTCGACCGGCACGCCGATAACGGGAAGAGTTGTTTCCGACGCGACAACACCGGGAAGCGCGGCCGCCATGCCCGCCACGGCGATGATGGCCTGAGCGCCCTGCGCTTCAGCTTCCCTGACGCAAGCCTTGACATGCTCCGGGCTCCGGTGCGCCGACCCGACACGGATACGATACGGGATGCCGAACTCTTCGAGCACTTTGGCGCCGCCTTCAAGAAGCGGCAGGTCGGAATCGGAACCGACAATGATCAGCACCTTGGATCCGCTCATTGTTTCCCCATCCTCAAGAGGGCTTTTTTTCCTATATCTTTGCGGTAATGCATGCCCTCGAACGAGATCTTGCTTACGGCGCGATAGGCGGTGGCGATGGCGGAGGCGATATCCTTCGCGATACCGGTCACGCCCAGCACCCGGCCGCCGGAAGTGACACATTTCCCGCATGGGCCCGGCGTCGTTCCGGCGGAGAAAACCACTACATTCCCCACGGCCGACGCTTCGTTGATCCCATTTATGGCCTTGCCTTTTTCATAGTCCCCCGGGTAACCGCCCGAGGCAAGAACGACGCAGACCGCGGAACCATTATACCAATCTATTTCCAACTTGACTAACTCGCCGCTATTGATCTTATTTATAATTTCAACGAGATCGGTCCTTAAAAGCGGAAGGACGACCTGTGTCTCCGGATCGCCGAAACGGCAGTTGAACTCAAGCACAAAGGGCTCGCCATCGACAACCATGAGCCCGAGATAAAGCACCCCTTTATAATCGATCCCTTCGGCCGAAAGGCCTTTTACGAGGGGTTTCATGACCGTCTCGCGCACCTTCGCCAAGAGCGCGTCATCGGCTATCGGAGCGGGCGCGTAGGCCCCCATGCCGCCGGTGTTGGGGCCCTGGTCGCCGTCGAATACCCTTTTATGGTCCTGAGCCGCCGCCATCAGTTTGTAGGAAGAACCGCTCATGAAGACCTGGATGGACACCTCTTCGCCGGACAGAAATTCCTCGATGATCACTTCTTTTCCCGCCTCGCCGAAAAGGCGGTCATTCATTATGCCTGAAACCGCTTCCCGGGCCGCTCCAGAGTTCTCGCAGATAATAACGCCTTTTCCCGCGGCAAGGCCGTCAGCTTTAACCACTACTTTCGAGGCCAATGGCAGGTCATGCAGGAAATCCATGGCCGCTTTCATGTCGGTGAACGAACGGTGGCGCGCGGTGGGGATCCCGTATTTTTCCATGAAGCCCTTGGCGAAAGACTTGCTTGACTCCAGCCGGGCCGCTTTCCTGTCAGGCCCGAATATCGATAGGGAACGCTCTTTGAAATAATCGACGATCCCGGCCGCCAGCGGCACTTCGGGCCCGACGATCGTCAGATCGATCTTCTGCTCGGTGACAAAATTGGCCAGTCCGGCGAAATGTCCCACTTCCAAAGGGATACAATCGGCGTCCCGGCTGATGCCGCAGTTGCCGGGAGCGCATATAACCTTTTTAACCTGAGGGCTCTGTTTGAGTTTCAATACGATGGCATGCTCCCGTCCGCCAGAGCCGATAACCAGAACTTTCATCTATTTTCCCCTGTATGGAGCCTTTAATTGCGTGTCCGTTCACAATGCGGAAGATTCGAAGCCATGACCGTT
>CAZNYG010000044.1:14676-16826 GCA_964577205.1 uncultured Elusimicrobiales bacterium
CCGTTGCCCCGCCGTCCCGTCCAGATCAGCAGCCGCAGCGGATGGGAATGCCGTATTTACCGGTAAAGCAGGCGTTACAGAAATCCTTCTCCTGAACGCCCGTCGAAGCCAGGAGCCCTTTCAGGCTCAGGTAATGCAGCGTGTCCACCTGCAGATATTTGCGGATATCTTCCACACTGTTCTTTGACGCGATAAGTTCTTCCCTGGTAGGAGTATCGATCCCGTAAAAACAGGGATCCGCTATTGGAGGAGAACTGATAGCGAGATGGATTTCCCGGGCGCCCGCATCCCGCAGCATCTTGACCAGCTTGCGGCTGGTCGTTCCACGGACGATCGAATCGTCGACCACCACGACCCGCTTCCCCGATAGGATGTCCCTGACGGGATTATATTTGATCTTCGCCCCGAAATCGCGGATATGCTGGCTGGGCTCGATAAAAGTCCTGCCGATATAATGATTACGTATGAAACCCGTCTCAAACGGCAGGCCCGACGCCTGGCTGTATCCTATCGCGGCTGGATTGGATGAATCAGGCACAGCCATGACTATGTCTGCTTCGCCGATCTCCGGATAACTTTCCCGTGCCAGTGTCCTGCCGAGTTCGCGGCGCACGGAAAGCACGCTGCGCCCGAAAACCATGCTGTCCGGACGGGAGAAATATATGTACTCAAAAACACACAGCGACTGCCGCGATCTCGGCGGGGCGAACTGGATCGAACGGAGCCCTTTTTTGTCGATCACGACCATCTCGCCGGGTTTCACGTCCCTTACATAAGCCGCTCCGATAAGATCGAGCGCGCATGTTTCGGAAACCGCCACCCATCCGCCGTCCGGAAGCCGCCCGAGGCTGAGAGGCCGGACCCCCCATGGGTCGCGTACGGCGATGAGCCGGTCGGGAGTCATGATGGCCAGGGAATACGCGCCTTTCACTCTCTTTAACGCGTAGATGATGGATTGTTCAAGAGGCCTTTTGGAGGATCGGGCTATCAGGTGCAGAAAAACTTCGCTGTCCGAAGTGGTTTGGAATATGGAGCCGTCTTTCTCCAGTTTCGACCGCCACGCCGCGGCGTTCGTAAGGTTGCCATTATGCGCCAGGGCGATCTGCCCTCCGGCATAACTTATGACCAGCGGCTGCGCGTTCTTTAACAGGCTCACGCCCGCGGTGGAATAACGCACGTGGCCTATCGCGATGTGGCCCTTCAATTTCTGCAGCGTATCCTGGTTGAATACGTCCGCCACAAGGCCCATCTGAATATACGAGAGGATGGAACTGCCGTCGCTGGAAGCTATGCCAGCGCTTTCCTGCCCGCGGTGCTGCAACGCGTAAAGTCCCAGATAAGCAAGTTTCGAAGCTTCAGGATAGCCGAATATACCGAAAATGCCGCACATATAGAATTACCTTTCAAAAAGATAACGCCGGCCGCAAGATCCGGGATACTGGATAAAAGGCACTAAGAAATGCCGCCATTTGTCCCGGGCCCGTATCCCGCGTCCTGTGTCCAGCACCCATTTTACTCAAAAGATGAATTTATCGAAGAACTTGACGGCCGCGATGAAGAGAATAAAAGAAATTATGAAGGTGCCGATGACAACCCGCCAGTTGGACCTGACGATCGCTTTCAAACGCCGGTCTTCGGCCTCCTCCTGCCGCATCTCTGAAGCGAACTCGGCGCGTATTTCACGGCTCAGGTCCGCCAGCTCACGGAACCGCGCGCAGGTGGCGGTATCTCCCATCCATGTCCCTTTCACCATGCAGAACACATGGCAGTTCCCGTTCTCGTCCGAATTCATGTCTCCCTGGTAAAAACAATTGACACAGTTTCCCATGACCTATCCTTTCGCCGCGTACGTTACCGCGTTGCGGAAAAGCGTTAATCCCCATCCTTCATCCCCGCTGCCGGCGGCGACGCGCGAGGGATGCTGCCAGCGGAACGCGAAACGTTCCGGGTGCGGCATGAGGCCGAAAACATTGCCGTCCGCATTGCATATGCCGGCAATAGCGTTGACAGCTCCGTTAGGGTTCTCCGGGTAGGCCGCAGTTTTTCCTTCGGGAGTCACGTAACGGAACACTACCTGCCCGGCTTTTTCGAGAGCGTCGAGAACTGACCGGCCCGCGGTAACGAATTTACCTTCTCCGTGGGCCACAGGC
>CAZNYG010000045.1:0-10268 GCA_964577205.1 uncultured Elusimicrobiales bacterium
CTCTGACCCTCTATTTCGTTGCGTCCCGCCTGTCGCCTGCTGAGCAGGGGTACTACTATACCTTCGGGAGCCTCCTCGGGTTGTCGATTTTTTTCGAGCTCGGCCTTGGCGTGGTCATCACTCAGTTCGCCAGCCACGAGTTCGCTGCATTGTCCTGGGACAATGGCAGGCTCAGCGGCCCGCATGAAGCGCTCTCCCGCATCATTTCGCTCGTGCGGAAATCCGTTAAATGGTACGCGGTCATTTCCGGGTTGCTGATAGCGGTCGTCCTGCCGGCCGGCTGGTATTTTCTGAGCACGAAGGCCGCCGAGTCGAACGTCTCGTTCGTTTTGCCCTGGGTGCTGCTTATTGTTTTTTTCGGCGTCACGACCTGCTTCATACCCATAACCTCGACGCTGGAAGGTTGCGGCCTGGTCGCGGAAGTCCAGCAGTTGCGGCTCCTTCAGGCGGTCAGCGGCATAGCGTTCGTCTGGTTCATTTTCCTGTCAGGCGGAAAACTGCTTGCCTCACCCGCGGAGTTCATCATGTACTGGGGCGTGATAGTGGCCTGGCTGCTTATCAGGCACGGCAGGCTGCTCCACCAGATATTCACTTACAAGGTCGACGACAGCTTTCAGATCTCCTGGTTCAGGGAAATATTCCCCATGCAGTGGAAGATCGCGGTCAGCTGGATCGCCGCGTATTTCTCGAACTACCTGTTCGTGCCGCTCCTGTTCTCGTTCCGGGGGCCGGTAGAGGCGGGCAAGATGGGCATGAGCCTCAGGATCAGCGCCATCGTCTATACGTTGAGCATGGCATGGATAAACGCGCGGATCCCCTATTACGGCGCGTTGATAAAGAAGGAAGAGTATGACAAACTTGACCGTCTGTCCTGGAGAAGCAGCGTCCAGGCGCTGGCCGTGGGGCTGTTGTTCTCTGTCGCTGCGGTCGCCGGGCTCGGGCTTATCCAGGAGTACATTCCCAAATACAGCGGAAGGGTCCTTTCGGCCGGCATCATGGCTGTGCTGTGCCTTGCGAGCCTTGTGAACGTCGTCACATCGGCTATCGGCGGTTATCTTCGCGCCCACAAGACCGAACCGTTGATGATCGTCTCGGTGTTCATGGCTTTCATCCTTGCCGGCGCGGCTTTTATCGCGGCGAAATACTTCAATGCCTCTGTGATGGCGTTCCTTTATACCGGGCTGACCGTTGTCGTGGGTTTCCCGTTATACTGGTCTGTACTGACCAAAAAGCGGAGAGAATGGCATGGACGATAAACCGATACTGCTTTCCGTCTGCATTCCCACGTTCAACCGGTCCGGCCTGCTCCGGCAGACGCTGGAAGCAATCTTCAGTCAGGAGACCGGCGACGGGATAGAGGTCGTCGTATCCGACAACGCGTCTACTGACGATACGCAGAAAACGGTGAAGAGATTCCCGCTGACAAAGTATTTCCGCAACGATACGAACACAGGCCTTGATGCCAACACGCTTCTGTGCCTGCAACGCGCAGGAGGGGAATACTGCTGGATATGTTCCGACGACGATGTCCCGCTGCCCGGCGCCCTGCAAAGGGTCCTGGCTGCGATAAGACAATACCGGCCCGACCTGATCTATCTCAATTACGCGGGTTTTCTCGAAAACGAACGGCCTGAAATCGTGCTGGAACGTTCCACTCCCGTCCCCGACAGGGTATTTGAGGATACTGAGGAAATGTTCGCCACACTGAAGTTGAACCATTTTTCCGCGATGGTAGTCAGGCGGGAATCCGTGCTTCCCTTCTTTCCCCTGCTGGACGACTACCGCAGGGAAGGGTTCACCCGCGGCTATTCGCTTATGGTCCTGCAATATGCCCTGTTGAAACGCAGAATGCCCGGGAGCGTTTTCCTCGGCGCCATCAACGTGGCGGCGCGCAATCCTTTTGACAGCGACTACGATCCTTCGACCACGATCATCGATACGGCCCATCAGTACGAAAAGCTGCTGAACGCGGGGCTCATCAGGAAGGCGACCGTCCGGTCGGTCCTGAGGGAAACCATGCGCGGCAGTTACAAGGGCATCCTTCCGGCCCGATGCACGGACAACCGATGGCAGAATATGGAGCGGAAAAAAGAGCTTGAGAAGCTCTACCTGACGTATGACCGGCTCTATTATTGTCTCTACCCGTTCTTCCTTCTCCATGCGCCCCGGTGGATGCTGGCCGTCCCCTATTATCTTGGAAGGAAAGTGAAAAGAGTGTACCGGGCGTTATTCAACCGTTCACCGCTATGAACTGCATCCTTTCGATATGCATCCCCACATTCAACCGGGCCGGGCTTCTGGACAAGGCCCTGCGTTCGATACTTCCTCAGTCGTCCGCGTTCGAAGACGTCGAGGTTTTGATCGTCGACAATGCTTCTACGGACGAGACAGGCGCCATCGCCCGCGGTTTTGCCGACACTTACCCCCGCGTCCGTTATCGCCGGAATGCGACCAACGAAGGGTTTGACGGGAACGTGCTGCGATGCCTTGAACACTCGGCGGGCGAGTACACCTGGTTCTTTTCAGACGATGATTTCTGCGTTGAAGGGACAGTGAAGAGAGTCCGGGACACCCTGGCCGCGGACAGGCCGTCGATCCTTTACCTGAGCCACTACGGTTTTGAGAACGATGACCCGCATACACGGACCCGTGTTTTGTGCCCTGAGACCGACAAAGTGTTCGCTGAAGGGAAAGAGTTCTTTCTCTACGCGGGCCTCGGGTTCATTACCGCGCTGATAGTCAAAACCGGACCGGCGCGGGCTTTCATGCCGGGCGTCAGGCGGGGAAAAGCGTGCGCTCATCTTGACATAGCGTCAAGGCTTTCGCTTACGTCGAAAGGGCCGTTCGTCTATCTCGGCACCTGCCCCATTGCGGGCCGGGCGCCCGCGGTCACGCCGTCCAGCTATGATCTCCTTGAATTCGGGATCATGAACGTCGACCAGCTTTACAATGAACTTGTTCAGGAGCATTTGCTGACTGAAAAAGAAGAGTATGCCCGCGAGGAAAGGCAACTGAAGAGCCTGATACCGCGGCTCATAGTCAGCCAGATGGTGCTGGGCGACAGGGAAAGGCTCCTCAGCCACAGGAAGGAGCTGAAGGAACTGTACGGCTCTCACCCCGAATACTGGACGCGCTGCGCCCCGTTGTTCTATCTCCCATGGGGGATCCTGTCGTTCCCCTACAAAACCCTGAGAGCCGCGGTGAGGTATATCCGCAAAAAAAGATATAATTAAATGCTGTCCCGTAGGGGCGGCTGAAGCGCGCCCCTGCACGGAAAGATAAAAAGGCTTGAATATATTTCCAGTACAAAACCCATGAACCCGACTTTATCCATCTGTATCCCGACATACAACAGGGCGGCTCTTCTGCAGGAGTGCCTTCAGTGTTTTGTCTCATCTGCCAAAGGCTTCGAGGACCGCATCGAGATCGTCATAATCGACAACGCAAGCCCCGATCACACGCCTGAGGTCATTGCCTCCTTTGAGAAACGGTACGGGTTCATCCGGCATATCCGCAGGGACGGGACGATCGAGGCGAACAGGAACATCCATTCTGCCGCGCTGGCGGGCAAAGGCACCTACCTGTGGACGTTCGGCGACGACGACAGGGTGTCGCCCGGGACTGTGGCAACGATACTGAAAGAGCTGGAAAACGGTTATGATCTCATAGCCATAAACCATTCGATATGGGACAAAAGCTTTACGAACCAGCTTAACGGGAACGTATTCCGTATGGCCAAAGACCGTAAAGTGGGATCCCATAACCGAATGATGCGCGCCCTCGGCCTGAGACTGGGATACATCTCCTCGATAGTGATACGCAGGGAATTGTTCTGCCGCGAGCCTGAAGCTGAATACGGCCGGTTCTTTGACGTTGGATTCGCATTCCTCTACTCCGTTTACGCGGGTATCATCGGAAGCCGCAGGATGCTCGTCATGGCCGCGCCCCTTGTGCAGCAACGGGGGGACAATTCGCCTATTGATACGGAAAAATGGTATCGTTTCTTTGCTGCCGGCAGCGCGCAGGTATTCCGCGAACTGAGCATGCGGGGATACTCATGGATGGCGGCGGCAGCGGCGAAGCGGAAAATCGTCATGGAATATCTCATCCACGATATATCTTACAGAAGGCGTAACGGCATAGCGCTCGAAGGCGTGAAGAGCGGGCTGTGGAAGAACTACTGGGAGCAGCCTTTCTTCTGGCTCTTCTGCCTCCCGCTTCTGTATCTGCCGGCCGGCATGGTGAACGCGCTGAGAAAGATGTTCGTGCGCGGCGATCCTCAGACATAAGGCGAACATATGAGCTATAAGATCGAACCCAGGAAACTCCTTGCATACCTGCTGATAGCGTCCGTGTTCTTTGAAGGGCATATCTACACGTTCTACCTGTCCGGCATGCGGGTGCGGATGATAAACCTGGTGGCAGTAGCCGCGGTGCTCATTATAGCCGCTGGTTTCCTGATGCGCAAATACACGGTGAAAACGTCCGGTATCGATGTGCCGATCTCAGGCTTCCTTGCCATAAACGCGATCTCACTTTACAACTCCCTGTGGTTCGCGCGGGGAATGAAAATACTGCTGCTGCTCATATCCGTCATAGCGATCTACTACATCACCCTGAACGTCCTTAACAGGAAGAAAGTGTTCGACAAGGCATTCGCCGTCCTTCTCTACGCCGGCCTTGCCGAGATAGTGTACGGCATCTACCAGGTGATAGCGGGATGCCTGCGCTGGCTGTTCAACCTGGACATCCCGGTAGGCGATCTCGGCGTCATCCACGTGGATTATATCGGCGCGCCCTGGGGCAGGCCCTACGGCAGCTTTGTGGAACCGGACTGGTACGGGACC
Organism: uncultured Elusimicrobiales bacterium; assembly: GCA_964577205.1. Lineage (GTDB taxonomy): Bacteria > Elusimicrobiota > Endomicrobiia > Endomicrobiales > CAIRNS01 > CAZNYG01. The sequence goes on from CAZNYG010000045.1 coordinate 4,848, forward strand.
ATCGCCATGTTCTATGCGCTGATCTTCATGTACTTTTTCTTTTCCGGGTCGCGCTACAGGAGGAGGCTCGTCTCCATCGGGCTTTTCCTGTCCCTTGTCGGGCTTTTCTTCAGTTTCGTCCGCGCAGCCTGGGTGGGTTTTTTCGCGGGAGCTCTGGCATTCCTGATACTGAAAAAGTGGGATGCTTTTTCAAAGATCTCGTTCCGTCTGTACGTGAGGCTGGCCGGCGGCCTCACGATATGCCTCGCCCTTGTGACGGTGTCGGTCCCGGCCATCCGCAACACGCTGCGTGAGAGAATTAACCCGACGTATGATACCAATGCCCAGCTTTCAATGAATAATGCACGAGTACTGATGATGAAGGATTCCCTCGCCGCCACCGCCCGCCACCCTCTGATAGGCAATGGCCCCGGCAGCGCCGCGTTCAACTATCTGGCGACCGAGATGGGAGAAAACCGGGCCCAGGAGCATATTAAAAACGACGAAGCCCTGAAAGGCAAGGAAGGGTTCGACCCCAGCATAATATTCACCGTGCTTGAAGACACCGGTTTGATCGGACTGCTTTTATTTCTGTGGCTTCAGCTCAGCATTTTCATGTACAACGTCCGAAATTACGAACGGATGGACGGACAGTACCGGATGTTCGCCATAGCTCTGCTGGGAGCATGGATCGGGCTCATGACGTCTTACGTGTTCTCTCAGGGGTTCTGGATACCGTTCACGTGGGTATTCCTCGCGTTCAATATCGCGGCCGTACGCCTGGCGCGCGCGCCTGAAACGGTAGCGGCATGAAGATAGCCATTGAATCGAACGCCTATTACAAGAACAAGGCCGGCAGCGGCGTCTACTGCAGGAACGTGGTGGACGGGATGAAGGCATTGTCCCCGGACAGTTGTATAACGCTTGCCAACAGGCGTTCGAGCGAGATGGACATAAAGAAGAAAAGCATCCTCAAAAGACTGCTCAACGCTGCCTTCGACATCGTCTGGATGCAATTCGTCCTGCCCGCTCAGGCGTCGAAAGCGAAAAGCGATGTCCTGTTCTGCCCCACGTTCCTGAGCCCGATCTTCGCGCCCTGCGGCGTGGTGCTGACGATATTCGACATGGCTTTCATGCGCTACCCCGAGACCTGCGACCTGTTCTTTCGCACGTACCTCCGCGTGATGCTGAGCCTGACCAAAGGGAGAGCCCGAAAGATCCTGACGATCTCTGAATACTCGAAAAAAGAGATAGTGAAATACCTGAACGTGCCGGAAGACAGGATAGAAGTGATCTATCCGGGCAAAGACGAACGCTTCACTCCCGGCAGGAGCGCGCTGGGCGGAAAATACGGCATTCCGGGGAAATATTTCCTGTATATCGGCACCATAGAGCCGAGGAAGAACATAGAGACGATCATTGACGCTTTCGCCAAAGTGAAAAGGGAATCGGCTTTGCCGCACTCGCTGGTCATTGCGGGCGGAAAAGGATGGTACTACGATTCCGTGTTCCGCAATGCGCGCGTGTCAGGCGTTGAAGACAGCATCATCTTCCCCGGCTACATCCCGGAAGAGGACCTGCCGTCACTTTACCGGAACGCCGAGGCTTTCGTGTTCCCGTCCCTGTACGAAGGTTTCGGGCTTCCGGTGCTTGAAGCCATGGCGTGCGGATGCCCCGTCATCGCCTCAAACACATCGTCCATCCCGGAAGCAGCGGGCGATGCCGCCATCCTGATCGATCCCCTGGACACCTACTCCATCGCGGCATCCATGAAAAAAGTGGCGTCCGATCCCGGGCTCCGGGAGCAGCTGGTAAATAAAGGGCTGGAACGATCGCGCCGTTTCAGCTGGGACAACGCCGCGAAAAAAACCCTCGCCGCCCTGAAGAACGCGGCAAAGGAACCCTGAACCATATGAATATCCTCCATCGGATCGTTTACGCCATCCCCGCTTTCGACCAGCGGATCTCCTTTGTCAAGAGCCTTCCCGCTCACGCCAGGCTGCTCGACGTCGGCTGCGGAAACGGCGACGCGCTCTGCAGGATGACGGGCTGCAGGCCGGACATCTCAGTATCCGCCATAGATCAGGAAGAGTTCGGCAAATGCCTTCCGGCCCGCGTGAAGTTCTTTAAACTGGACGTGGAGAGCGGCGCGCTTCCGTTCGGGAATGATTCCTTCGACGGGGTGAGCATCATCCACGTGGTCGAGCATCTTAACTCGCTCGAGGGGATACTTTCCGAGATCGTACGGGTGCTTAAACCTGGCGGCGTCTGCTACCTTGAGACGCCTGACGCGCGGACCCTTAAAGTGCCTTCGCTGAAAACGATCGCGTCTAAAGGCGACGGAGGGCCCCTCAACTTTTACGACGACAAAACCCACCAGCGCGTTTGGCCAAAGGATGACATGGCCGCCGCGCTCGCCAAACTGAACGTCAAAAGCGCGCGTTTCGGGATCTACAGGAACTTTCTTTACGCGCTGCTGTCGCCGCTGCTGATACTCGCTGGAGCGGCCACTGGAAAACGCCGTCCGTTCGTTGTCGGCATTCACCATCTTATCGGCTGGAGCAGGTATGCGGTGTTCTCGAAAGGGGATGCTGATGCCGGGCATTGAGAATCCCTCGAACAGGCGTGTCGCGAGCCTTGTGAACGGGGCTTTCAAAGCCGCTTTCATTTCCGCAAAACGTCTCGGCCTGTGGCGCCTGGGACAGGGTGACGAGAAGCCCCCCCGTAAAATACTGGTCATAGAGGAGGAACCGCTCGGCGACGTGATAATGGCGACGGCGGTATTCCCTTACCTGAAACAACGGTTCCCTGAATCGCGCGTATCCGTAATGACCGGCCCGTGGGCCGGGGAAATCCTGGCCAACAATCCTCATATCGACGAAGTGATCCTGTACGACTGCCCCTGGGCGATGTCCGGGACGCTCCTTGCTCCGGGGAATCTCTGGCGTCATGTCAGGTTCCTGTTCGGCTATCCGGCGCTCCTGCGCTCCATAAAACAGGCCGGTTACGACCTGGCCATAGACCTTAGGGGTGATTTCAGGAACATCCTGCTGCTGATGGCGGTCCCGGGAATCGCCAACCGCCTTTCCTACGGACGTACCGGAGGGGAATATCTCCTTACGCGGACAGCTCCCTTTGAGCCATCCATGCACGAGATCGAAAAGAATTTCGCCCTCCTGTCAGCAATCGGCGTGCGGGCGATCGACAGGACGACAATGGTCTTTCCTTCTGAAGAGAACCGGAGGAACGTCCGGAAGCTGTTGTCGGATAACGGCGTTTCGAATGATACCCTTGTGGTCATCCACCCTGGAGCGGGGAGGACAGTGCGGCTTTGGCCGGCGGAACGTTATGCCGCGGCAGCCGATCATCTGATCTCAAAATACGGCGCGAAGGTCTTCATAACAGGAACGAAGAAAGAAAGCGTCCTCGCGGACTCGATCATCAGAGCCATGGCGGCCAGTGGAGCCGTGAACACGGCCGGGAAAATATCCCTGCTCGACATGGCGGCGCTGCTGGAAAGATCCCGCCTGTTAATATGCCCGGACACGGGCATAATGCACCTTGCCGCGGCAGTTTCCGTCCCCACCGTGGCGCTGTTCGGCCCCGGCAACCCCGGACAGATTGGGGGAATTAACACAAATATCCGTTATATCGACAGCGGGTTTCCCTGCCGCCCCTGCGTCCAGTTCGGCTGCGAAAGATCCGATGGAAGGACAAGCGCCTGCATGGACGCCATAAAAACAGAAGCAGTGATCCCTGTAATCGACGAAATGATGTCGCTATAGCAGGTTCTGGGGGAAGGCCCCTCACCCAACCCTCTCCCACAGGGAGAGGGAAGGACTAATTTTCAACAGGACTGTTACTATCCTCTCTCTGAAAGACTATGAAGGCGTTCACTAATGTTGATATAGTTTTCGTGTCGTAAGTGTTTTATCCGAAATACTCTATAGAATAGCCGGAATACCCTCTCCCTGCGGGAGAGGGCAGGGTGAGGGCGTCATTTATGAAAATCGCAATTATGGGCATTCGAGGCATCCCGGCCAACTACGGCGGATTTGAGACCTTTGCCGAAGAACTGGCTCCCCGGCTCGTCCGGCGAGGCCATTCAGTTACCGTTTATGGCAGATCGAACAACATCCAGTACAGGGAAAAACAGTACAAAGGAGTAGACCTCGTCATCCTGCCGACGATATCGCACAAGTACTTCGATACGGTCATCCACACGTTCTTCTGTGTCCTTCACGCCGTGTTCAAAGCCCGGTATGACGTCATCCTGTTCTGCAACGCCGCCAACAGCCTCTACACCTTCATCCCGCGTCTGTTCGGAACTAAGGTGGCCATCAACGTCGACGGAATTGAACGAAAAAGAAAAAAGTGGAATATCCTGGGCAAGGCCTGGTATCTTTCCGGCGAGATCTTCGCGGTACTGTTCCCCGATATAGTCATATCCGACGCTAAGGTCATCGAAGCGTACTATAAAAAGCATTACGGGAAAGGAACTGTCTTCATCCCCTACGGTACCGATACAGTCAGGCTCGCGAGGAAGGATGTCCTCGATAAATACGGGGTTGAACCGGACAGGTATATCCTCTACGTCAGCCGTCTTGAACCGGAAAACAACGCCCATGTAGTGATCGAAGCCTTCCGTTCCGTCACGCAGGACATCAAACTGGTCATTGTGGGCGACGCTCCGTACTCCGATGAATACAAAAAGCGGCTGCGCGCCCTTGCCGGGGATGATGCCAGGATAGTGTTCACCGGATATGTATACGGCGAAGGGTACAAACAGTTCCAGAGCAACGCGCTCATCTACGTCCACGCGACGGATGTGGGCGGAACCCATCCCGCGCTCATCGAAGCCATGGGATTCGGCAACTGCGTCATAGTGAACGGGACCGAAGAGAACATCGAAGTCGCAGGCGGCGCGTGCGTGATCTATCATAAGAACGACGCCGGAGACCTTGCAGAAAAGATCGCCAGCCTTCTGAAGGACAGAAGCACGCTGGAAAACTTCCGAGCCAGGGCCCAGGCTCACGTTGAAAGAACCTATTCATGGGAAACAGTGACCAGCCAGTACGAATCCCTCTTCAAAAACCTGGTAAAATAACCTTTCGAACCACATCTGACCGAATTTTTACCCGGCTGATTTTGCACAAAAACTCGAGCCGCTCCGTATATATAGTTATAAGGCGCTGTCCCGGAGATCACCGTGCGGGTTGACTTTACCGCCGTATCTTAATATAATACAAAAACCAACATAATAGTGATTTGCATTTGAAATAACCGGAGGTACCGATGTCTAGAGATGAACGTCTTAAAGCGCTGGATCTTGCGTTGTCCCAGATAGAGAAGGATTTCGGGAAAGATGCCATCATGCGGTTGGGCGAGAAACACGCCAGGATGCCCGTTGAAGTGGTTTCCACCGGCGCGCTTCCTCTGGAT
>CAZNYG010000045.1:10278-16110 GCA_964577205.1 uncultured Elusimicrobiales bacterium
TCGGCGGCATACCGCGCGGAAGAGTCGTTGAGATCTACGGGCCGGAATCATCGGGAAAAACCACGCTGGCGCTTTGCATTGTCGCGCAAACGCAGAAAGCGGGCGGTATCGCGGCTTATATTGACGCGGAACACGCGATGGACCCGGAGTACGCGAAGAATCTCGGGGTGGATATTGAGAACCTTCTCATATCCCAGCCGGATTCCGGCGAGCAGGCCCTTGAAATAGCGGACAAGCTCGTCCATTCGGGCGCGGTTGACGTGATCGTGGTGGACTCAGTCGCCGCGCTGGTCCCCAGAGCGGAGATAGAAGGCGAGATGGGCGATTCTCACGTGGGCTTGCAGGCGCGGCTCATGAGCCAGGCGCTGAGAAAACTTACCTCGACGATCTCCAAATCCAAGACTTCCATAGTGTTCATCAACCAGATACGCCAGAAGATAGGCGTCATGTGGGGTAATCCCGAAACAACGCCCGGCGGCCTTGCGCTCAAATTTTACGCTTCCGTCCGACTCGATATCCGCAGGGTAGAATCCGTGAAAAAGGGCGATGAGGTCATCGGCAATCACGTCCGCGTCAAAGTGGTCAAGAACAAGGTCGCGCCGCCCTTCAAACAGGCTGAGTTCGACATCATGTTCGGCAAGGGCATCGACAGGCTTGGATACCTTATCGACATGGCCGTCAACGAAGGCCTGGCCGAGAAATCCGGCGCTTTCTACTCTTACAACGGCGAAAAGATCGGCCAGGGCCGCGACAACGCGAAGGCGTATCTGGCGGAAAACCCGCAGCTCGCCGGCCAGATAGAAAAGACTATACGGGATAAATATTTCGGCCAGAGCGCCGCTGAACCCGTGCCGTCAAACGAAGAAAAAGAAACAAAACCGGCCAAAGCGCGGAAATAGCAGATCAGGCAGGATCCCAATAACCCGACGGGCAATCCGGCGGAGTATTGGGTTTTTTGCTGCCATGCGACCATGCGGATAAACCAAAGATCGTTCGATCACTTTTTCTGGGCTTTTCTGGCCGTACTCCCTTTCGCGCCACAGTTCATGTTCCGCGGAGCATGGTTAACGCTGACCGACGGGCTGATGGCCGCCGCCATCCTTGTCTGGGCCGGGTCATTCCTGTTCCGCAAGCCCGGCCAGGGTATCCAGCGGTTCCCTCTCCTGCCGCTGTTCGTTCTGCTTATCCTGACATTTTTCATTTCCGGCACCAAGGCGATCGACCAGCAGCTGGTCATAAAAGAGGCGCTGAAGTACGTTTCCCTGTTCCTGTTCTTCTACGTCCTGACCGACCGCCTTACAAAGAACACGCTTCTTAAGGCGGCCAGCATCATCTCCTGCTCGGTTTCCGCGCTTTGCGTCTGGTTCATCGTTGATTTCTTAATGGGCCACGTTGATCCATACCATCGCCTGTGGTTCAGGCGCGTCCTTGCGGACGTGCATCTGAACGCGTTCGCGGCGCAGGTGGTCGTAGCCATACCGTTTACGCTTTTTGTTTTTTTTCATTCGTCAACACGCGTTTCAAGACTGTCGGGGCTGGGCTGTTTCCTCATCACCATGGCTGCTCTGGTGCTGACTTATTCCCGCGCCAACTGGATAGCGGCAGCCATTATGCTTGTTATTGTCCTTTTCTACGAGTTCAGGCTGAAAGGCGCGGTTGCCGCGGTCCTTGTCCTGGCGATGTCCTTCATCGTCGTGGCGACTGCTTTCCCTCACCTGAGATTGAGCAGCAGGATCACTTCGATCGTCGATGGACATGAGAGTTCCATCCTGGCCCGGAAAGAACATATCATGGCCGCCGCCTCCTTCATCAGGGAATACCCTTTGACCGGCGTGGGCCTGGGAAACTTCAAGCAGGCCGCCAGAAAGTACCAGAACAGGGATCTCACCGAAATGGTACACAACATGTTCCTGCAGTTCGGCGCTGAGACCGGCCTCATTTCCATGGCCGCTCTCGCGGCTGTCGTGGCCATCGCCCTGTACCTGTTCGCCCTTTCGATCAGGCGGAACTCTTCGGACAGCCGTTACAGGGCGCTTCTTCTATACTTGGCGATGGCTTTTGCCGGGCTGTTGATATCCGGCCAGTTCGGGGACCCTTTCGTCAGGGGCTTAAAGGAGTATTTTATCGTGCTGCTGGCAGTCTGTTTTCAGGATAATGCGGGTTCAGTGGAGACTGTATGAGATCGGGATCGATACGTGAAAGAGTGATCGACAGGATAAACGGGCTGAGAAAAAAAAGCGCGGCTCCGCTGAAAATTCTGGACATCGGGGGCGGTTTCTATCCTTTCGCCCAGGCGACACACATCGTGGACCTGGTCACATACGAGCAGTTCGAGAAGATCTACAGCAGCAAAATGTACAACAAGGCGGGGATATGGGGAGGAGAAAAGCCTCAGTTCTCAGAAAGCACCTGGGTAGTCCATGACATTTCTTCGGGCACCCAGCTTCCTTTTCCGGATAAATATTTTGACTTCTGCGTCTGCTGCCATCTGCTGGAGGACCTGATAAATCCGTTCCAGGCGATCGCGGAATTGAACCGCGTCGCGAAAGCGGGTTACATCGAGACGCCTTCCAAGGAGTATGAATGCACGCGGGGGATAGACGGCGTATTGGGCCGGCTGTATACGGGATTCAATCATCATTTCTGGATGTTCACGATCGCGGGCGATCAGCTGGTCATCGAGCCGAAATACTCGTTCATCAGTTCAAGCTCCTGTTTCCAGTTCCCCGGAAGATACCGAAGAAAATGGGAAAAGGCCAACACCGACATAGTTTCCTACTACTGGGAGAACAGGATCGAGTACAGGTTCCCCGAGATGTCGCTCTTCAACGACCTGCGGATGAAACAGATCCACTATATAAGGCAAAAAGGATGCTACAGGCTTTCAATGCTGTTCATGGACGCGTACAACTACCTGAAAAAGCTCAGGAACAGGGTAAAGTTCGGTTTATGACCCCCGCAACCGCCTACTCCCCTTGAAAAGGATAAGGCCGGGATGAGTGGGCCAATTTTCGACAATATGTTCGGCGCTAACGACAAAAGTATCATCGTCAACACGGGGTTCAGATGGGCTGGGGAAATTGTCAACAAGGCCCTGTGGTTCGTATTCGTCATCCTTCTAGCCCGTAAGCTGGGCGCGGCGGGCTTCGGCTATTTCAACTATGCCTTCTCGTTCGCCGGGCTTCTTGTCATTTTCGCGGACCTTGGCACAAGCATCCTACTCGTGCGCAAGGCGTCGAGGGAGCGGGAGCGGACCGGATATTATCTAAGCAACATTCTGGGTATCAAATGCTTCGTCTCCCTCCTGGTCCTCGTGATCGCCTTTCTCATTCCCAAGGAGCCTGCCGGTGTTTCGCTGTCGGTCATGCTGTTCTCAATCGCGCTGGTAGCCAGCGGTTTCCTCGACCCTTTCAACGCCGTTTACCGCGTCAACATGCAGATGCACAAGGAAACAGCGGTTATGCTTGCCTGGCGGTTCCTGATCGTCGGGCTGAGCTGCCTCGCGCTTTATATCCTGAACGCGGGCCTTAACGGCGTCGGCATTGCTTTCGTGGCCGCGACCGCCGCCGCGATGCTGGTGACCTTTTTAACAGCGAAAAAGTCCGGCATTCTTGTTTCCTTCCGTGAGATCGACGTCAGAGCGTGGAAAAGCATACTGCGTGAATCCGTCGTCGTGGGCTCTCTTTTCATGATCGGCGGGATATACTTCAAGTTCAACATGGTGCTTCTGCAATACCTGGGCAGGGCGCAGGCAGTCGGCTGGTACGGAGCGGCTTTCAAGCTGATCGAAGGCTGTTTCTTCGTATCGTCATTTTTCATCGCTTCTCTGTTCCCATTAATGTGCGGGCATAACCTGAACAGAGAGATCTCGGACCACGGGATGTCTCTTTTTAGAAAAGCCCTGCTCTTTCTCGCGGCCGCAGGAACGCTCATCGCGATACTCGCAGCTCTGTTTGCCGGCCCGCTGATCAGGATACTATACGGCCCGGAATACCTGCCCGCGGTTGATATCCTCAGGATACTTGCCTGGTCGCTGGTCTTCATCTACATCAATGAGCTGTTCACGTTCTTCTTTCTCAGCGCCGACCGCCAGAAAAGCATGTTCAAGATACTTCTGGCCGGGCTTATCGTCTACACGCTGCTGTGCGTCATCCTGATCCCGCAGTACGGGTATCTCGGCGCCGCCTGGGTGCTGCTGATCACCGAAGGATTCGTAACTCTGCTGAACATGCTGCTGCTGAAGAGGGCCAGATGACAAAGATACTCGCGATCTCACACGCTTACTGCGAACCGTTCACCCGCGCGGGCCTTGTTGACAAGGATCATTTCCCCGGTATAGAGTATTCAGTTGTCATACCGGAATTTGAGATCAAGCGCAACCCGGCGGGTTTTAAACAGTTAACCGGAGAATTCGAGAACATCTATCCATTGCGGACATATCTTGATTTTCATCAATCCGTCCGTTTTTACGGGGCCGGACTGTGGAACCTTCTGAAGGACACTCGTCCCGAGATCGTTTTCGTCAATAATGAACCCTGGAGCACGACCGCGTTCCAGACGGCAATGTTCTTAAGGCTTCTCAAACTCGATTCACGGCTGATCGTTTATACGTGTGAGAACCTTGAGAGGAATTATCGGCAACCTTTTAAGCTGTTTGAGAAATATGTCCTTAAGAACTGTTACGCCATAGCCCATCTTGCCCTGCATGAAGGGAAGCAGATCCTGGACATCAAGGGATACAAAGGGAGAACGTATTACCTGCCCCTTGCCGCGGACGCGGGCCATTTCAGGAAGAGGGACGCGTCCGAGATCAGAAAGAAGCTTGGTTTTTCTGGCAGCGACCGGATCCTCGGGTTCGCGGGACGGCTCGTTGAAGAAAAGGGCATCCAGACCGCGATAAAAGCGCTGACGCTCCTTGAAGACAACTTCAAACTGCTTCTGGTTGGAAGCGGGCCGTACAGAGACGAGCTTTCCGCCCTCGCGCGTTCACTGAAGGTCGAGCGCAGAGTGCTCTTTATTAATGCCGTGATCAACCAGGAACTGCCGTTCATTCTGTGTGCCATGGACGCTTTTCTTCTTCCGTCCCTGACAACGAAGAATTGGAAAGAACAGTTTGGCAGAGTGCTGGTTGAAGCGATGGCCTGCGAGATCCCGGTCATCGGTTCCTCTTCCGGCGAGATACCCGTAGTCATGGGAGAAGCCGGTATCGTGTTCAGAGAGAATGATGAAAAGGACCTTTGTGAAAAGATAAGGGCTCTATTCAAAGATCCAGTGAAAATGAGCGGAAGAGGGCGCGCGGGCCGTGAAAGAGTTCTCGAGCTTTACGACAAGGCAGTAGTAATGCGTCGAACAGTGGCCATGTTCAAGGAAATCCTGAATGAAAATACTCGTTGACGGCAGGGTTCTCGCCCACAAACAGACAACCGGCGTCGAACGTTACACCTTGAGCCTTCTTGACGCCTTCAGGAAGAAGAATGTCGCTTTTGACATCTGTCAACCGGGAACAGGGAACAAATATCTCCAGCATTACTGGGAACATGTAGTTTTACCGCAAAAAGCAAAAAATTATGACCTTCTTTTTTGTCCCGGTAACATCGCGCCGTTTTGGAAACCGAAGAACTGTAAATATGTCGTAACCATTCATGATGTTTCTTTTATTACGTATAAAAACGCTTTTTCCAAATCTTACATAGCATACCATAGTGCTTTTCTGGGAAATACTCTTAAGATCTCAAACAAGGTTATTACAGTATCTAAACATGAGAAGCATGTCATTTGTAACAGGTTTCCCAAATACAAGGAAAAAATCAGGTCAATCCATAATGGAATTAG
>CAZNYG010000045.1:16120-16452 GCA_964577205.1 uncultured Elusimicrobiales bacterium
GAACACTACAGAATGCCGACAGAATTCTAACTGATTCATGTCATGAAAGGGATTCAATATCTGATAGATATCCAGAATACAGAGACAAGATTCGAGCCATACATATTGGAATTGATAATTGTTTCAGATTGACAGAGACAGTTAGTGCAAAAGAAAATTACGTTTTATATGTCGGAACTCTTAATCCCAGGAAAAATTTCATAGGAGTGATTGAGGCATTCAATAAAATATCTCACAGAATTCCTCACCGCCTGGTAATCGCAGGCGGGCAGCAGGAGCTTTATCGAAAAATACCGTCAGGGGACAATAGAAGAGTAAGTTTTACCGGATAT
>CAZNYG010000046.1:0-16210 GCA_964577205.1 uncultured Elusimicrobiales bacterium
TATGCTGGCGGCGTATCTTTACTTCGCAGCGGAAAGGGAATGAGGGAGGCCTTCCCGAAACCCAGGTCTCGGAAGCGACCGTACATTCCCGGCGCTCCGCCAGGGCACGGTCGCCGACGATGAGTCTGTTGGACCGGGGATCTATCTCCGTAATGTAGAGCTGCCTGTGGTAGGTAAGGCCCAGGCCGCTTTTCTGGCCCAGGGTGTAGCAGGGCAGGCCGTGATGATCGCCAAGTTTTTTCCCGTCGATGGTGACGATGGGGCCGGGCGGGAATCTGTTGTCGAACCCGGGGACTTCCCGCCGCAGAAAGGAAATATAATCGTCATCGATGAAGCAGATCTCCTGGCTGTCGGGTTTGTGTGCGACCGGCAGCTTCCGTTCCGCCGCGATCCCGCGTACCGTCTTTTTTTCGAGATCTCCCAGCGGCAGTAAAAGACGCGCCAATTCTCTCGGGGTAAGGCGGTAGAGGACATACGTCTGGTCCTTGGCGGGATCCAGCCCTTTTTTAAGGTGAAAGATGCCGGGATCTTCTTTTTCCACGCGCGCGTAATGGCCCGTGGCCATGGCGTCGAAACCCATGCCGAGCAGTTTGTCCAGGAAAATGCCGAACTTTATTTTTTCATTACAGACGATGCAGGGATTAGGGGTGCGGGCGGTGGTATATTCGCCGATGAAATTATTGACGACGCAGTCGCGGAATTCCTTTCCCAGATCGATCACATGATGGGGAATGTTCAGTACCCCGCACACGCGCCGGGCATCCGCGATCTCTTCAAGGGAACAGCAGCCGCCGGGACGGCGGCTGTCGTCCTGCGCGTGCCAGAGGCGGAGTGTGATACCGCAGACCTCGTGGCCCTGTTCTTTCAACAGATACGCGGCGACCGATGAATCCACGCCCCCTGACATGCCGACGGCAATTCTCATAAAAACGCCTTAGACCAAAGACACCTATAAGACAAGCAATCGGCAGTCAGCTATCAGCGTACGGCCAAGGCATACATCACTTAGTATCGTCTTGTGACTTTAAGCTGATTGCTGACTGCTGAGGGCTGAATGCTCATTGGTCCTTTATCTCTTTTTTTGCTTCAGTTCGATCGGTTATGCGCTATCATTTTCTCGATAACGGAGAGCGCTTTTCCCCGGATGTTTTCTTCGACCGTGACACGGTGGTTCCGCGTCTCAAGCGCATTCAGCACCATGGCAAGGGAGTTCTTTTTCATGTTCGGGCATACCGCGGTGGAGATGACGGGGTAGAACTTTTTATCAGGGTTTTCCCGTCTCATGCGGAACAGTATGCCGGTTTCCGTGCCGATGATGAATTCCTTCGCCGTAGATTCTTTTACATAATGGCACATGCCCGTGGTGGACAGGATCTGGTCGGCGACTGCCGTCGTCTGCGGCGGACATTCGGGATGCACCAGAACCACCGCGCATGGATGTTCCCGTTTCAGCCGGACGATATGTCCGGGAAGGATGCCCGCATGGACAGGACAATATCCGTCTGAAAGAATGACCTTTTTGCCGGTACGGTCCGCGACATATTGCCCCAGATATTTGTCGGGTATGAATATGATCTCTGAACCGGGAAGAGAGTTCACGACGCCGACCGCGTTGGCCGATGTGCAGCAGATATCGCTTTCGGCCTTTACCGCCGCCGAAGAATTCACGTAACACACCACCGGCACGCCGGGATACGCCTGTTTCATGGCTCTTACCTTTTCGACGGTGATCATGTCCGCCATGGGGCATCCCGCCGAGGGCTCGGGAATAAGCACGGCCTTTCCCGCCGCAAGGATGGCCGCGGTCTCGGCCATGAAATGCACGCCGCAAAACAGGATGACCGCGGCTTCGGTCGCCGCGGCTTTCCTGCTCAGTTCAAGCGAATCGCCGAGAATGTCCGCGATCTCCTGAACCTCTTCCGGCTGATAGTTATGCACGAGGATCACCGCGTTGTGCTTCTTCTTCAGCTGTTCGATCCTTTTGACTATATCGCTTTCCATGGGGCCCTCATTTCAAGTGAGTAAGAGTGAGTGAGTGCCGTTGCTTACTTACTTACTTACTCACTTACTCGCCCACTCACTTACTCACGCCTTTGTAGTATCGTTGGTCACTCTCTCCAGGAAATGGCTGATCAGATGGCTTTCCGACGCGACCTCGAGCAAAAACGCATCGTGACCGTACGTCGAACGGACTTCGCAAAAGGTCACGTCCACGTCGCGGCGCCTCAGATGGTCGGCGATGGCGCGGGACTGGTAGGTCGGGTAAAGCCAGTCCGACTGGAACGCGATGACGAGGAACTTCGGCGCCGACGCGCCTCCTTCTATTTTCGCGAGATCGTCAGAAACGTCGAAATAGTCCATGGCCTTGGTGATATACAGGTAGGAATTCGCGTCGAACCGTTTCACGAAGGTATCGCCACGGTGGCGCAGGTAGCCCTCCACCTCGAAATCGGCCTTGAAACTGAAGGAATACTCGTCCGATTTCAGCCGCCTGGAGAATTTGTCTTCCATCGACCGGTCGCTCATGTAGGTAATATGCCCGATCATGCGCGCGACGGCAAGGCCGCGCTCCGGAGCGTCGCCGGAATAATAGCCGCCGTTATTCCATGAGGGATCGGCCATGATGGCCTGACGGCCCACTTCGTTGAACGCGATCTGCTGCGGGGAATGCTTGATCGTCGTCGCTATCGGTATAACGCTTTTGAGCCTGCGCGGATACGACACCGCCCACTGCAGCGCCTGCATGCCGCCCATTGAACCGCCGGCTACCGACAGCAGCGTCTCGATCCCCAGATGGTCGATAAGCCTTCTCTGCGCTTCCACCATATCCCGGACCGTAATGACCGGAAAGCCGAGACCGTATGGTTTATCAGTAGCGGGATTAACGGAAGCGGGACCCGTGCTTCCCTTGCAGCCGCCGATCACGTTCGAGCAGATGACAAAATACCTGTCCGTGTCGAACGCTTTGCCGGGGCCTATCATCGCATCCCACCAGCCCGGCTTATCCTCGTTCTCAAGGAAACCCGCCGCGTGCGCGTCGCCGGAAAAAGCATGCTCTATCAGGATAGCGTTGTCTTTTTTCTTGTTGAGCGCCCCGTATGTCTCGTACGCGAGCACCACGGGATCGAGCTTCTGTTCCGATTCCAGCAGAAGCGGTTTCCCCGGCGATGTTATGGTACACGACCTGGTGGTTACCGTACCGATACTTCCCCCGGTAGAATTATTTGCGTTATTTTCGTCCAGTGACATCTTTTACTCCTCCTCAAACAGCGATGTGGACAAATACCGTTCGCCTGTATCGGGCAGCAGGGTAACGATGAGTTTTCCCGCGTTTTCGGGCCGGCGTGCCTGTTCAAGCGCGGCCCAAAGAGCGGCGCCGCTCGAAATACCGGCGAGTATCCCCTCTTCCCGCGCAAGCCGACGGGCCGTTGCGCCTGAATCTTTCGTCGTCGCGGTCATGATCTCGTCTACGATAGATCGATTGAACGTCCTGGGCACGAATCCCGCGCCGAGCCCCTGCAGCCCGTGCGTTCCCGCGCGCCCCTGGGAGATGACCGGGGAATCCGCGGGTTCGACGCCCACGATCCTGACCGACGGTTTTTTCTTTTTCAGCGCCTCTCCGATGCCGGTAATGGTGCCGCCGGTCCCTATGCCGGCGACGAACATGTCCACCCCGCCGTCGGTATCCTTCCATATCTCCTCGGCGGTTGTCCTCCGGTGAGCCTCAGGATTCGCGGGGTTCTCGAACTGCTGCGGCATATAACTGCCGGGCACGGCCTTCAGTATTTCTTCCGCTTTTTCCACCGCGCCGCTCATGCCCCGCGAGCCTTCGGTCAACACCAATTCGGCGCCGAGGATCTTCAGGAGCTTGCGGCGTTCCACGCTCATCGTTTCCGGCATCGTAAGGACAAGGCGGTATCCCTTGACGGCGCAGACGAAAGCGAGCCCCACGCCCGTGTTGCCGCTGGTCGGCTCGACCACGGTAGCTCCCTTTTTCAGCACACCCCTGCGTTCGGCGTCCTCTATCATGGCAACGCCGATCCGGTCCTTGACGCTCGACAGCGGATTGAAAGATTCAAGTTTCACGACGACCTTTGCCTTGTTGCCGGCGTTCATCCGGTTGATTTTGACAAGCGGTGTATTTCCCGCCAGCTGAGTGATGTTATCGAAGATCTTCAAGATTAAACCTCCATGGCGCGGCAGCTCGGAAAGGCAACGACTTTAACGGGCATCGTTACCGGTGTCGACGTTCCGTCCGTTCCCGGGCCTTTAAAACAGCGCCTGGTCGAAATCGGCAATAATGTCGTCAATGTGTTCAAGGCCTATCGAGAGGCGTACGAAATCCGGCGTGACGCCGCACGCCTTCTGTTCTTCAGGTGAAAGCTGCTGATGTGTGGTGGTCGCCGGGTGGATCGCGAGCGACTTCGCGTCGCCGATATTGGCGACGTGCGACACGAGTTTCAGCGCGTCGATGAATTTCTTTCCCGCGGCCGCGCCGCCCTTTATGCCGAAACCTATAAGCGCTCCAGCGCCTTTCGGCAGGTATTTCTTTACCTTGCCGTACTCCGGGCTGGCCTCCAGGCCGGGATAGTTCACCCAGGCGACTTTCGGATGCCCGGACAGGTACCGGGCGGCCTTCAGCGCGTTTTCCGAATGAGCGATCATGCGCAGATGCAGTGTCTCAAGTCCCTGCAGCAGAAGGAACGAGTTGAACGGCGACTGCACGGGCCCCATGTCCCTTAACAGGATAAGACGCGCCTTGGCGATATAAGCCGCGGTCCCGAACTGTTTCGCGAAATCGAGACCGTGGTAGCTGGGATCGGGCCCCGCTATCAGCGGAAAGTTCCTTCCGGCCCAGTCGAATTTGCCCGAGTCGACAATGACCCCGCCCATGGCGGTCCCGTGACCGCCGATGAATTTCGTCGCCGAGTAGACGGCTATATCGACGCCGTGGCCGAAGGGACGGAGGAGATACGGCGTCGTCGTATTGTCAAGGATAAGCGGGATGCCGCGTTCATGCGCGGCAGCGGCCAGCGCGTCAAGGTCGGCGACATCCAGTTTGGGGTTCCCGATCGATTCGGCGTACAGGGCCCTTGTGCGGGGAGTTATCGCTTTCCTGAACGCTTCGATATCGTGCGAAGGCACGAACCGCACCGTAATGCCCAGACGCGCGAGGGTGTAATGAAAAAAGTTGTACGTGCCGCCGTAAAGATTGTCGGCCGAAACGATCTCATCTCCGGCCTGCACAAGGTTCAATACGGCCAGTGATATGGCCGCCGCGCCGCTGGACACCGCGAGCGCCCCGACACCTCCGTCCATGAGCGCGACCCTTTTTTCCAGCACTTCGTTCGTCGGGTTTCCCAGACGGGTATAAATGTTGCCGGCAGCTTTGAGATTGAAAAGGTCCGCCGCGTGATCTGAATCATGGAACTGGTACGCGGTCGTCTGATAAATAGGCACCGCGCGGGACCCGGTCGCGGGGTCCGGTTGCTGGCCTCCGTGTAAAAGGATCGATTCGGTTTTTAAATTCTTGTCGATGCCGCTCATAAATGCCCCTTTTACTACTTACCCTACCTGTTTAGTAGAGATTATAGAATAAAACACCTCGTTTGTCAAGAGAAATACCACCCCATTGCATCTCGTTGACGTTTATATGGGAAAGAAGTATAATTAAATAACGATGTTTGAGTGAATAAATGAAGAGTAAAGAATGGCAAAGTCGTTTTTGCCTTTCCTTACTCTCTTACTCACCCACTCACTTACTCACTTGCTAAGGAGTTGCCATGTTTCGTTTCGGTGCTTTAGTTTCCGCGGTGTGCGCTGTCGCCCTGAGCGCCCACATCGCGGCGGCAGATCCCGCCACAAAAGTGGCCAAATTGAAGGAGAAACCCGGCATGTACGCTATTTTCGACACTTCGATGGGACAGTTTGTCTGTGAGTTGTTCCCCGCGGAAACACCAAAGACGGTCTCAAATTTCGTGGAACTGGCGGAAGGAAAGAGGGGCTGCCCTCCTGCCAGAGAAGGTAGATCACAGAAAAAAGGTTTCTATGACGGCCTGGTCTTTCACCGCGTCATACCGCAGTTCATGATACAGGGCGGATGCCCTCTCGGGACCGGGACCGGCGGGCCCGGCTACCAGTTCGATGACGAGTTCGTCCCGTCCCTGAAGTTCGATAAACCCGGGAAACTGGCGATGGCCAACGCGGGACCTAACACCAACGGGTCGCAGTTCTTCATCACGGACGCGGCTACACCTTGGCTTACCGGCCATCACACGATATTCGGGCAGGTCGTTGAAGGCCAGGACGTCGTCAACAAGATCGCCAATACTGACCGCGACATGAACGACCACCCTCTGACGGACGTCATGATAAAGAAGATCACCATACAAAAGACCCGTTAGACGGAAAGACAACACCGGTAACGAGACCCGTTCTTAACGGATCGGGGAACAAACGCAAAGACAAAGACGGTAACGAAGCCAGTTGACGACGCACATTGGCATTGTTACCGTCTTTTTTTTCGACTTTTTTATGCGGGCTTCTGAGCCGTCCCAGGTGTCTTTGTCGTTACGAGCCGTTCTACCAGATGATGATCGGGTTCTTGTTACGGCGGGGGATACGGAATTTTGAACGGGGGCTCACTTTGCTTCCCGCTCCCTTCTCTTTCATTTTTTCAATGCGTTCCAGCGTTTGCTGAACGTCGGAAAGGCGCCGGGCGTCGTCCCGGCGTTTTTCTTTTAACCACAGCAGATCCGCCATTATCGCCCGCGTGTCCGCGCGGGTCCTCGAATAACGAGCTACCAGCCTCTCGATCGCCAGGATATCCTCGTCCCTCGACAACGCGGGACGCCCGTACGGGAACTTAAGCGCGTACTCCTTCCTCATGCCGCTTTCGTCCAGCGACCGCCCCGGATCCCACCCGGCGCCGAACAGTATGCCAAGGCACAGAACCGCGGCCGCGCCGCCGTACGCGAAACACACCCTGACGCCTTTCCCCCGGGATAAAGCGAGAAATCCCCCCGCGGCGCCAAGGCCGGAACTAAGGGCGACCACCATACCGATCACCGCGGGCAGGTGATAAGTGGGCCTGCTGAAAATGACGACCGGCGCCAGAGCGGCAAAAGAAACAAAGAGGCCTGCGCACGCGCCGGCCATTGTCGCCGGCAGGGTGGTTTTCCGGAAGTTTTCCATTGCTTTTTGTCCGTCGGACCTTTATTTGACCGAAAGCTTCCACAGAAGGAATGTATCGATGATGGACCAGGCGAGCGACAGGAAGAAAATGATATCGAGCAGGATGAAGAAATTGGTGGACAGGTATTCCCGCGCCGAGTTGTAGGATTCAGCTATGCGGCCGATCTTGGTCTCGACTATCCTGTGCTGCTCTTCCACGTCGAAGACGCCTCTCACGTTCTCGTACAGCGATCTCAGGTGCCAGTCGGACTCCACCTTGGAGATGTTCCCGATCACATTGTAAAGAGAATCCACGATGCTGATCTTGTCACGGTCAAAGCTCAGCGATTCCGTCGAAAAACGCTGATAGCTTTTCGGAATGCGCCAGAACTCGTAAAAGGGCGGCAGGTGCTCGAGGAGTTTCTGGCTGGTATCCAGTTCCCGGTCCAGGATGAAGTTGTAGGAACGCATCGACCAGTACTGGGCGAAGGCGAGCTTGATCATCTCGAGAATAGTCGATGATTCTTCCGAGAAGACCAGCGCGCCGAACCGTTTGATCAGGACGATCTCTTTTTCGTAATAGCCGAAATTCGTCAGCTTATCCTGTTCCAGCGCGAAACGGGAGAGAAGCTCATAATGCTGCTCTCCGGAAACGAGGCCGAAAACCGCCTTGTGATGCCGTTCAATGAAAGTGTCGGCGGAATCGTCCGGGAGCTCCTTGAGGATCACGACAGGAAAGAGCTCCTCTTCGGTAAGGCGCAGGTCGTAGCGATAGGTCGCGTAACGGGCTGCCCTCTGGATAAGCCCTTCGACAAGGGAATGGCAGTAAGCCGTTATGCCGGCCTTTCCGACACGGATCTTTTCCACATCCGCCGCGAAACGGGCCATGGCGTTGATATCGCTGTCGATCACGAAGCTGATCTGGATAAGCCCGACACCGAAGCGGTACACCTGCGTCGAGAACTCAGCCTGCGGGTACAGCGTGCCTTCGAAAGAAAGAACGCCCAGCTTCCGGGCGGTGATCTCCTTGAAGAATTCCAGGGCGTCCTTCCCCGTGAAATCCAGTTCCAGCCCCATATCAAAAGGATACAGCAACACGATTTTGGCGCGCATAATGACCCCTGAAGAGGCAATGAAAAATGTAAAGTGTAAAGTGTAAAATGTAAAACAAACGTCATTTGAAATTAATTATTGCCTCTGGTTCTGTTGGCTTCCATTCTACATTTTAAATTTTTCATTTTACACTGCCTTTTTAAAGTTCTCCCAGAAGCGTCTGGCCTACCGTCGCTATATGGGAGTTTATCCGTTTAAACTGATCGATGAGGTCAAGGTGGACGCTGGAAGTTTCGAGCGACTCCTGCAGCCCGGTATGAAGCCGGGCGATATGCCTCTTGCGGAGCTCAGCCTCGTACGCGTTTATCTCCGCCTTGCTGTCAAGCACCCGCCTTGCGTATTCGCGGTTGCCGTCACGCAGAGCGTCGATGGCCCGCGTGAGGTTGGCGGTCACCCGTCCATGCAGGTCAACGATCTCGTGCCATCCTTCATCCGAGAACCAGAAATTGTTTTCCAATTTTTTCCGCGCGAGCGGCATGATATTCTTATCTATGACATCCCCGATCGCCTCGAAATCCGCGATGATGAACAGCAGCTGCGTGTCAAGGCGGGACTGGTCGTCCTGGAGCGCGTTCTCCTGCGCGATACGGGCGAGATAAAGCACTATCGCGTTGCGCAGGATATCGACCCGGATGTCTTTCAGGGAAACCGTGTCGGCGAGGCGCAGGTTCTTCGTGTTGAACACTTCCAGTGAATCGCGGAACATTTCGAGGACGAGTTCGCCGTCGCGCGCGATCTCTTTGCGCGCCTGCTCAAGAGCCAGGGACGGAGTTCCCAGAAGCCCGTCGTCTATATAGAGGGGGCCGAAAGGCTTGTCTTCGGCATGGGCGGGGAACAGCCGCAGCATCAGGCGCCTCATCAGTGGAAGGAACGGCAGGAAGATCAGCGTGTTGCAGACGGCCGCGTACGTGTGCGCCATCGCGATCTGCCGCGCCATGTCCACCGGGCCGAATATGGTTTCGGTCAACAGGCGGACGAAATAGAACCAGGCGGGATCGTTCCCGACTCGCACGAACGTCAGGAACGGATAGATAAGTATCACTCCAGCGGCCTGATGGATCACATGCCAGTAAGCGACCCGTTTCCCCTCGCGTCCTCTGCCTATGGCACCCATCAAAGCGGTGACACAGGTACCGACCTGAGCCCCCAGGTTCAGCGGGATCGCCTGTTGAAGGCTGATCGCGCCAGCCAGCGCGAGCGCGATGACTATCCCCGCCGTCGCCCCGCTCGAATGTATGATCATCGTGAACGCCATCCCGATAAGTATGCCCGCCAGCGGGCTTTCCGTCGCGCGCATGAAGGAAATGAAATGGACGTTGCTTCTCATGGGGACCATCAGGTCGGCCATGATCTTGATGCCCAGGAAAAGAAGCCCGAACCCGAGTACCGCCTCGCCGATATATTTCATGCGGCGGGACTTCGCGAAGAACGAGAGATAGAACCCAAGCCCAGCGATAAAGACGGCGTAATCGGCGATATTGAAAGCGACGAGCTGGGCGGTGATCGTAGATCCGATCTCGGCGCCCATGGTCACCGCCATGGTCTGGCCGAACGTTATAAGTCCGGCGCTTACAAGGCTGACCTCGAGAAGGGTGGTAGCGGAACTGGACTGGTTGAAAAGGGTGACGACGAAACCCGTTCCCACGCCGCGAAGCGGGGACGAAGTAAGCGTCATGAGAATGTCCCTGAGGCGGCGGCCGCTCGATCTCTGCAGCGCGTCATTCATGTAGAACATGCCGAACAGGAATATGCCCAGTCCGCCTGTTATCCCCAGAAGCATGGATAGAATCATAAACCCTACCAATGAACGCCTTTATTTATCTTTTGCCAGTCTAAACGCGTCGGGGAGAAGGTCACTGATCTTCTTTACGGCGAAGATTCCGTCGGGAGACTGAAAAATGACATCGATGTCGCGACCGAATTCCAGGAGGAACTGCCGGCAGGCGCCACAGGGAGAGGCCGGCCCTGACGGAGAAACGACCGCCAGCGCGACGAATGACCGCGACCCGGCGGCCGCCGCCGCGCCGACGGCGACGCGTTCGGCGCAGACGGATAATCCGTACGAAGCGTTCTCAATATTGCAGCCGGTCACGATGTTCCCCTCCGAAGTCAGGAGCGCGGCGCCGACCTTGAAACTGGAATAGGGGCAATACGCGCGGTCGGCCGCGGCGCGCGCCGCCTCGATCAACTGCTGAGGATCGTATTGTTTCATCGATCTTTCCTTCCGTTACCGGAGAACTTCAAAATGCGTCAGTTTCTTGAAACGGGCGAAGCGCTGCGCTATCTCGCGCTGATTAAGACGCGACAAACGTCCAAGACTGAAATCCTCGACGTTGAAAGAAGCCATGACGCTGCCGAACACGAGAGCCCGGCGCATATTCTCGTCGGAAAGCGATCCGCACTTTGCCATATACCCCATGAAACCCCCGGCGAACGTGTCTCCGGCTCCCGTGGGATCCTTTATGTCCTCCAGCGGGAACGCCGGGGCGGCGAAGACGCTCCTGTGATTGACGAGCATGGCGCCGTATTCCCCTCTTTTGATAACGACCGTCTCCGGCCCCCAGGATGTGATGATACGCGCCGCCTTTATAAGGTTCTTCTCCTCCGCCAGCTGGCGGGCTTCGGCCTCATTGATGACCAGCATGTTGAGGTGCTTGAGCAGTTTTTTCAGGGCCGGCCGCTTTCCCTCGATCCAGAAGTTCATGGTATCGGCGGCCACGATGCGCGGCCTTTTTACCTGTTTCAGCACTTCCAGTTGCAGTTCCGGATCGATGTTCGCGAGAAAGACGATCCGGCTCTCGCGGTACGCGGCAGGTATCGCTGGCTTGAATCCTGCGAACACGTTCAGCTGCGTATCAAGCGTATGCGCCTGGTTGAGGTCGTACATATAGTGGCCTTTCCAGCGGAAGGTTTTCCCTTCAACTTTCTGAAGGCCGTCGATGTTGACATCATGCTTCTTTAAAAGCCGGCAGTGTTTTTCCGGGAAGTCGCGGCCCACGACAGCGACCAGGTTGACCGGTGCAAAATAGGAAGCGGAAACGGAAAAATATGTCCCGGACCCGCCCAGCGCGTCGTTCACCGTGCCGAAAGGCGTCTTGACCGAATCCAGCGCGACCGACCCTACCACGAGAATTGACATTGGGAAACTCCTTAAAAACGGACTCGGGACTCTGGATGCTGGATTAACGGCAACAACCCCGACAATGAACTGATCAGCCTGGTACGCCGTAGTGCACGTCGTTGCCGTTATGTCGTAATCCAGTGTCCAGCGTCCAGCGTCGCCTTATTTCTTATAATATTTATCCAGCAGCAGTTTCAAACGTTCGTATGCCGCGGGATCGAAACGGTCGGGGGAGGTCATGATCGCGTATTTCAGGGCGCCGTCGCAGGCGCAGGAACGTGAACGTCCGGCCAGCCGGGGTATCACGTATTTCAGGAAGTTTTTGCTGTTCACGACGTTCGCCTTGAGGTTCGCGACAACCTCATCCACGCTGACCTCTTCACCTTCTTTCCATACGTCGTAATCGGTGATCAGCGCCACCATTGCGTAGCATATCTCGGCTTCCCGCGCCAGGCGCGCCTCGGGTATGGCCGTCATTCCGACGATACTGAAACCGTGCTGACGGTTGACTTCCGACTCGGCCTTTGTCGAAAACTCCGGCCCTTCGATACAGACATACGTCCCGCCGTCATGATGGGTGATACCGAGTTCCCTGACGGTCTCGATAAGGGCTTTTCGCATCCCGCCGCAGAAAGGCTCGGCGAATCCCACGTGCCCGACGATGCCTCCGCCAAAGAACGTCGAAGGACGGCCCTTCGTGCGGTCGAACAGCTGGTCGGGGATCAGGAAATCGCGCGGCTTTACCTCTTCGCGCAGGGAACCGCAGGCCGAAAGGCAGAGTATCTGTTCGACACCAAGGGATTTCAGCGCGTAGATATTGGCACGGTAATTGACTTCCGACGGCAGCATGCGGTGTCCCCTCCCGTGCCGGGGAAGGAAAGCGCAACGAACGCCCGACAGAGTCCCGATGACGATGGCGTCCGACGGATCCCCGAACGGCGTCGTCACCATAACATCTTCGACATTCTCGATGCCCTCGATCTCATAAAGGCCGCTTCCCCCGATAACCGCGATCTTCACCGGTTCCGCATTTTTCTGCGCCATAAGATTCTCCTTAATAAAAGGCGTTCATTAACTCATCAACACATGAACCCATGAACACCGTCTTAATAATCGCCCGGTTTTATATCCTGAACAAGCAGTTGAAGCTGATGGCGGTCCTGCCAGGTATTGACGTCTATCTGTGCCGCGAGGTCGGCAGCGGGATAATTGTCGATGACATCATCCATGTCGCCCATACCCCAGGCGATCGCGGGGAGCACCGAGCCGCCGTTGCGGCTGACTTTGAGGCGCAGATGCGCTCCGTTGGCTCCCACGCGGCTGTGTTCGCGTATCTTGACCCCTCTGACGATGAATACCGGAGGAGGGTTCCCCATGCCGAACGGTTCCATAGAAGACAGTTCGCGGTGCAGTCCCATTGTGATCGAATTGTAGGGAACTTCGGCATCGCTTTCTATGGATGGAGCAAGCAGCTCCGGAGAGATCTTCTCATCGGCGAGCGCGGTAACGCGGCGGCGGAATTCGTCAAGCTTGTCGACAGTTATGGTCAACCCGGCCGCCTGGCTGTGCCCTCCGTATTTGACAAGGATGTCCTTGACCGAGTCCAGCGCTCCGACCATGTCGAACCCTTCAACCGAACGCGCCGCTCCCATAGCCTCGTTGCCGTCTATGATCAGCAGGATCGTCGGACGGCGGTATTGCCGCATGAGCTGCGAGGCGATGATGCCGGTAACGCCGTGCTCGAGCCCCGCAGCCGTCACGATGAATATCTTATCCTTGTCGACATCGCACTGCTCGCACAGCAGAGGCACGAATTTCTCCATGTTCTCCGCCTGCAGCTCCCGTCGTTCGCTGTTCAGTTTTTCTATTTCATTCAGCAGTTCGCCGGCCCTTGACGCTTTCTCGGTCAGGAGCAGTTCGGCGGCAAGGTCCGCGCGGCCTCTCCTGCCGGCGGCATTCAGCAGCGGCGTGATATTCCAGGAGATCATTTTTGCCGTCCAGCCGTTATCCGCCTTGCTGCGCGCCGAACTGCGTTCCAGCAGGACCTTGACGCCTGGTTTTGATGAACGCGCCAGTTCTTTAAGCCCAGTCTTTACCAGAATACGGTTCTCGCCGTGAAGAGGCATGATATCGGCGATCGTCCCGAGGGCGACCACGTCCATGTGCCCGGTCTGGAAAAAACGCATTCGAAGGTCGCTCAGCCGCGCCGCGCGTGAATAGAGAATCCGCAGCGCGTCGCTTCTCTTTCCGGCCGGGAGATGCGCCAGTCCGCTGAACGCGGCGGACAGCGTGTCCCGCGCTTCCTTGTCTTCGTCGGGTATGCGAACGAGCAGGTCTTCGGCGATGATGACCTGCCGCTTCCCTTCCGCAGGCCCGTTTTCCAGCAGCGCCGGCAGAGGATCGCCCTGCCCGGACGATCCGGACCGGACAAGAACGGCATCATTACCGCAAAATCCTTCAAATGACCGCCATGCGTCCTCCACGGAAGCGAACGCCGGGACGTCGAAGGAGCCCAGGACGACGCCGTTACGCGTCTTTACCGCCGCGATCCGGCTGACCGATCCATTCTCGCGATCCGCGGAAACGAAGACCAGGGAACGGTTATAGTAACGGCCGTAACTCTGCATGAGGGCTTCCGCCACTTTAAAGGAAACCGAGCATCCCGCTAGCTCGGTAAAAGGGTATGACGCGTCGGCGCGTTTCGGATCCACGACCGCGACGGCGCGGGGAATGCCCGTTGACGGAGATTCATGATGGTCGGTGACCACCATGTCAATGCCGAGGCCGCTGGCGAAAGACGTCTCCTCCATCGCGGAGATGCCGCAGTCGACCGTGACGATCAGCGTGATCCCCTGATCGGCGTATCTTTTAATGATATCGTTATGCAGGCCGTAACCCTCATCGGACGGGATGTACCACGCCACATCCGCCCCTAGGGCAACCAGGGTGCGCACCATGACACAGATCGACGTGACGCCATCGACGTCCCGGTCTCCGTAGACCAGTATCTTCTCTTTCCGGTCCACCGCCGCGCGGATACGGTCAACGGCGGGGTAGATATCCGGCAGAAGGAATGGATTGTGCAGGCCCTCGATTGACGGGTTCAGGAAATCCCGGGCCGCTTCCGGCGTGTCCATGCCGCGATTGACGAGAACCGACGCCGCCGTGGGGGAAATCTGTAAAGCCGCGGCGACAGCCGCGACCGCGCCGGGATCCGGAGCTTTAAGCTTCCAGGTGAATGAGATCATAGATAAGGCAACCTGAAATACAGATCGTAAAGCGAAAAACATAGAACACAACGATTTTGCAGTGATCAGTCTTTCGCTTGAACCCGCATCTCAGAAAGCCGTTTACGTCCTTTCTATAACTATTTTTTGTCTTTTTATCGCCTGTTGCCCTGCCGTCATACACTTTGCATTCTTCACTTTTCACTTCTTTTTTTAGATCTCTTCGTGAACCAGCGGCGGTATGGACGAAGGCTCCGGCAGGATCGTGTAAGCTTCGGCCAACATGCGGACGGCTTCGTCTTTGTGCGTTGTCCTGTTGAAAAAAGCGGACGCGAGGGGTTCTCCCTTGTTTACACGGTCGCCCAGCTTACGGCGCACAATGAAACCGGCCGAGGGATCGATCACGTCTTCTTTGCGTGACCGTCCCGCGCCCAGCAGCACTCCTGCAATACCGACCCGCGTCGTGTCGATAGCGGTAATGAACCCTGAACACGGAGCGGCGATCTCTTCGACGGTCCCCGCCATGGGTAGAACACCGTCGGGGTCGTCAACCACGCGCGGATCGCCGCCCTGGGCAGCGACCATAACACGAAATTTCTCCAGCGCCGCTCCGTTACGGAGCGCGGCCAGTACCTGTTCACGGGCTATGCTGTCATTCTTGGCGGCGCCGCACAGGGCTGCCATGCGCGCGGCAAGCAGCACGGAAAGCTCGGTAAAATCAGCGGGGCCCTCGTTGCGCAGCGTTTCGATGGACTGCCGAACCTCCAGCGCGTTACCTACCGCGCGGCCCAGCGGCTGGTTCATGTCGGTGATGCAGGCTGACGTCTTGAGGCCGCAGTCATCGCCGATCGCTTTCATCGCGCGCGCAAGAGTACGGGCCGACGCGGCGTCCTTCATGAACGCTCCCGACCCAGTTTTGACGTCAAGTATGAGCGCAGATGTCCCCTCGGCGATTTTCTTAGACATGATACTCGCCGCGATAAGCGGTATGGATTCAACGGTAGCCGTCACGTCGCGCAGGGCGTACATCCTGCGGTCCGCCGGCGCGACATCATCCGTCTGCCCCGTCATCGCGACCCCGTTCTTTTCCAGCAAGTCGAGGAATTCTTCCGTGGAGAGGCATGTCCTGAAACCGGGAATGGATTCCAGTTTATCCAGCGTGCCGCCCGTGTGTCCAAGGCATCTGCCTGACATCATGGGGACCCTCACGCCCACGCACGCCGCGAGCGGTGCCACTGCAAGGGACGTTCCGTCGCCCACGCCTCCCGTCGAATGCTTATCAGCCGTCGGGCCGCCGACCCGGGAAAGGTCCAGGCGTCTGCCCGACTCAAGCATCGCGCGCGTCAAAAAAGCGGTCTCTCCGCGGGACATGCCGCGCAGAAAGACGGCCATCAGGAAAGCGGACATCTGGTAATCCGGCACGGAACCAGCGGTGAAAGCGGATACAATGTACCGTATCTCATCCTCCGCCAGCGCCTGCCCGTCCCGCTTTTTCGCGATTATCGAATAAACATGCATATCCACTAGTGTCCGACACAATATGAATCAAAATTCAATTCATATTGAATATCGGTGT
>CAZNYG010000047.1:0-16167 GCA_964577205.1 uncultured Elusimicrobiales bacterium
TCGATCCTTTTTGACGCCCCGCAATTCGCCGTCACCCCCGGCCAGTCCGCAGTTTTCTATCAGGGTGACGAGACACTGGGCGGCGGCCTCATTGCACATGCCGGCATGGTTTGACTTGATGGATCGAAAGATGATACAATTACTCAGCCTCTGATATATTAACGAGATGTCGAACCGCAGTGTTTTTCGATGAAATATTTAAGGATGTTCCTCGGCGTACTGCTGTTGCCGCCTGCGGCGGCGATGGCGTGGCAGTTCTTTGATCTTTCGGCGGGGCTGGGCTCGGCGGCTTCAGGGGACGTGATACCGTTCTGGCTGGGGCTGGCCGGGTACTTCGTTTTTCAGGCGGTTTTTTTCCGCCCAATAAAAACATACGTGTTCGGGCACGAGCTGACGCATGCCGTGGTCGGCCTCCTGAGCGGCGCGCGGTTGAGATCCTTCAAGGTCGGTTCCGCGGGCGGCAGCGTGGTGCTGACAAAGACCAGCGTCTGGATCGCTCTTGCTCCTTACTTCGTTCCGTTGTACACCCTGGCCCTGATCGTATTTTATGCTTTCGCCTCGCAGTTCTGGCCCGTTGCGGCGGTGCATTCTTATTACCTTTTTCTCGCGGGCTTTACCTTGGCATTCCATCTTGCCCTGACGCATTACGCCCTCCTCCAGGGACAAAGCGACTTGAAGCAGTTCGGAGTGTTCTTTTCGAGCGTCGTCATCCTCATCATCAATTGCGTCATGCTGACGCTGGTGCTGAAACTTCTTTTTCCCGGCGGCGTTAACCTTGAGCGGTACATCTTTACGACATTCGAAAAAATGGTGACGATCCTAAACTATGTGTCCGGCGCCTTCAGCACCATCATTACCCGTAAAAACTGACCCGGTACTGACCGAAGAAGGAACCCCCGTGGCTCTGTCGAACGGTATTCCTCTGGACGAGATAAAACGCAAGTCGTTCCATATGCTGTGCCTCGCGTATATCGCCGCTTACTGGCTGTTACCCCGCGCGACGGTGCTGTATGTTTTCGCCGGGGTTATCGCGGTCGCGGTGCTGGGCGATCTGTTCCGCCTGAAATCTCCCGCTTTCAACGACTGGATCCTCTCCCGCCTGGGAGGCGTCCATCGCGACGGGGAGATAAACGGACTGAGCGGCCTCCCCTGGACGTTGACCGGCTCATTTCTCACGATGCTGATCTTCCGCGACCGGCCGGTCGTCACGGCCAGCATGTTGTACATGGCTTTTGGGGACGCGGCGGCGGCCCTGGTCGGCCGCAGTCTCGGCAGGCACCGCCTTATCGCGGGTAAAACCATTGAAGGCAGCGCGGCATGTTTCGCCGTGTGCCTTATTGCCGGGCTGTTCTTTCTGCCCTGGCACGCGGCCATTATAGGCGCGGTACTGGCGACCGCCATCGAAGCTGTTCCCTGGCCACTGAACGATAATTTCTGGATGCCGCTGGCATCGGCCTCTCTTCTGACGATCATCCTCCCTTTTCTGAAATAACTTAATGCCCGGCTGTATGAAAAACTGCTGTTCGGCAGCATCCCTGTGACCGGCCTCAGGCTGATCCCGACGATCGCCGCGATCCCGGGCCTGTGCGCCATGGCGGTTTCGTTACGGCCGGGATCGCGTGCCCTGGAGGTATTGGAACAATGAAGTCAGTGTGTCTTGCGATAGCGACGGCCGGTATGTTTTCGATGGCGGCTTTTTGTGCCGGAAACGAAGAGCCGTCAAAGGTTTTTTACGCGCAGGGCCCCGGCGCGGTGAAAGCGGTCGCGCTTACGTTCGACGACGGCCCGGGCAATTACACAGGCAAAGTGCTGAACGTTCTCAAGCAGAACAACGTGAAAGCGACGTTTTTCATGGATGGGTCCCAGGTGGCTCTGCGCCCCGCGATCGCGAAGGAAGTGGCGGATGCCGGCCATGAAATAGGGAACCACACGTACGATCATTTCAATTATTATTCGTATAACAAGCCCGATCGTGAGCAGATCCTGGTCGCTGAACTGCGGAAAACGGCTGCCGCGATCCGGAAAGCGACGGGACAGACCACGCGTATCATGCGCGTCCCGAACGGATATATCCGCGCGTGGGTCAGGGATATGGCGCTGCGTGAAAATTACACCGTGGTCAACTGGACGTTCGGATGCGACTGGAAAAAAATGACGGCGGACCAGCTGCTGGATGTTTACTCGAAAAACCTGAGGCCCGGGGCGATACTGCTCATGCATGACGGCGGAAAGAACCGGCAGGCGACGGCGGAGATGCTGGGCCGCCTGATCGGAGAAGCGCGCCGCCAGGGCTATGCCATAGTGACGGTCAGCGAACTTCTGGGCCTGACGCCGAAGACGATAGTGGCGGATCCTCAGGCGGACAGGGGGAAATAGGGAATAAATGGTGTTGGTAATTTTGACTGAACTTTGCTAAAATAGCGCGATCAAACCACGGTCATAATTTCCGTTGTAGTCTTTATGGTTACTGGTCACTGAATATTGCCGAGGTGGCGGAACTGGCAGACGCGTCAGACTCAAAATCTGAAGTCACTCAGGTGGCGTGAGGGTTCAATTCCCTCCCTCGGCATAAAAAAACAGTGCAAAAGAAGTGCAGAGAAAGTAAAGGCGTTCATTGGTTGATCGGTTCATTAGTTCATCAGCGGTTAACCTGTTTAAACTCCAGCCTTCTTTCAGCCTCGCTTTTGATGTTCGTTTTTCATTTTACACTTTTCACTTTACATTTTTCGTTGTCCTTATGATCCGTCTCGGGGTACACTGTTCACTTAAGAAAGGGTTGTGCGGGGCGCTGCTTGAAGCGCGGCGCGTCGGATGCGAGAGCCTACAGATATTTACCCGCAGCCCCCGCATGTGGCGGATGCGAATGCCGGCGCCGGACGAGGTCATGGAATTCGTGCGCCTTCGCGCCGAGCTCGGATTGTATCCCCTTGCGGTACACACGCCATACCTGCCAAATCTCGCCACCGGGAATAAAGCATTATACGAACGTTCCTGCCGCGCGCTTGAAGAAGATCTCGTCGTCATGGAACAGCTGAAAGCCGACTATCTGGTGATCCATCCGGGAGCGTGGTCGCCCGATTCGTCGCCGGAACAGGGTATAGGCAACATTGCCCGCGCGATCCGCTCGGCGCTCGGCGCCGTGCCCGGCGATTCCATGGTGCTGCTTGAGAATGTCGCCGGCGGAGGCAGGCGTCTGGGCAGCAGTTTCGAAGAGCTTGCCGCCATGCTCCGGGCGGTCGGCGACGCAAAACGATCCGGCGTCTGTCTTGATACCGCCCATGCGCTCGGAGCGGGATTTGATGTCTCATCGCCGGAAGGTATCGAGGCCATGTTCAGTGAATTCGACCGCTCGATAGGCCTCGAGCGCCTGAAAATGTTCCATTTGAACGACTCTCTCGTCCCGCGGGGCAGCCGCAAGGACCGCCATCAGCATGTGGGAAAAGGCTGCATCGGCACGCGGGGCTTTTCCTATCTGCTCAAACACATTCCTTCCGCGGCTGCCGCTGGCATCCTTGAGACCCCAAAGGACACGCCTTCCTCGGATCGGAACAATCTGCGCGCCCTTTTCCGCTGGCGCGCCCGGCTGCAGGGTTCCCGGGCCTGCCGAACGCGGTAATATAAATCCTCAAAAGACTTGACATGGAATATCGTTTCTGTTATAGTTGTTAGCGTTATGCGTTCCCGCGCCTGTATCCTGACGGCTTTCCTCGCGCTCTTCATGACAGCGGCCCCCGCTCTGGCGGGAGACGATCTTTCCAGTTCCCCGCTGGGCAAGGAACTGGTCAACCTCGGAATGAAGTTCCTCGACAATCCCGGAGATTTCTTTTTCAACCTGCACAGCAACAATGAAGACTATTCGCCGCTTCCCGGAGACAGAAGGGGATCGGTGCGGTTCAATTTCTTTCCTACCTTTCTCCCCGTCACCTGGGGGAATCTCGCGATGAAATACAACGTCAAACGTGAAAGCGCGCGAATGCCGCAGATCGACCTCGCCGGCTCATATGGCGACCTCCTGGCCCTTCGCGCCGTTTCCGCTGGAGACGTCAAACCTTCATTCATAGATTATTCCGCCGGCATCGTCGCGTCCAAGGCGGTGGACAGCAGAGTGCGGTTGTTCGGAGGCGCGAAATATTCCGTCGTGAACATGGACGTGGAGTTCTCAACGCCCGTGGTGTCGGGTGAGTTCAGAATGGATGAACTGAAGTTCCAGGTCGCCGACACGTTCATCTTCACGGGCATTGCCCATCAACCGACACCGACGAAAACGATCGTCGCCCAGGTCGGGTACGGGTTCCGTTACCGCAAGATAATCTCGCGCGTCGCGGTCAGCCATAAACACCTGGAACTGGGCATGGATATTTTCCCCGAAGGGCTTTTCGTAGTCCACCCGTTCCTTGCCTGGCACTGGTACTTTTAGAGGCAGTGCAAAAGACAGTGCAAAGGAAGTGCAGAGAAAGTGCAAAAATGAAACGAACTGATATTTTCGTCATCGCTCTAATTATTTTGAGCCAGGCGGTGCCTGCGGCGGCCAGGGTTAAACTCGCGCCCTATTACTCGATCGAGATAGGGCAGGGGGTCGCTCTGCCTTCCAAAGGCGAATGGATGTATCCCCTGAACCTCGTCAACGACATTGGCCTCATGGTCCAGCCGTACGACAAACATAAATTCATGGGGTTGTACGAGCTCCGTTACAACGGGCCCGGCTTCAGGAAACAGGAAGGGGAAAAATTCACTGACCGCACGATGAGCCATCTCCTCGTACTGCGCCACCAGTACGCGATCAGCCCGGTTTGGACGGTGAAGGCCCAGATCGATCACCTCAATGAGTATAAACGCACCGGCGTCAACGAAGTATGGTCCGAAGGATTGTACGATTATAACCGGATAGGCGGCAGCGCCGCGCTCGGGCGCGTGTTCAATCCGCGTCTTTCCGTGGAGGCGCGGGCCCAGTATCATCTCCTTGAATTTCCGAACTATACGGACCTGCTTTCGGAGTCGAGGCTTTCTCCCGAGGCTTCCGATACCGTGACCGGCAAGCAGAATCACGCTCTTTACCAGGGCGATGCCGCCGTCCGATACGGGAAATGGAAAGCCGAAGCCGGTATTTCGCTCATGTCGTATCAGAAGCAGAAAGTGGTGGTCGCGTCGGTTCAGCCGGACCGCTCCTATTACAGTTCCGATCTGCAGAAGGATATGGTACTTTCGATGAACATACAGTACGAACAGAAGTGGAAGAACGGGATCCGGCTGTCACCGTGCTTCTCCGTCAAAGGGAAGACGTCCAACCAGAACTACCAGTTCTTTCCGGACTCGTCCAGCGTTCCGGTCGAGTTTTTCGGCGGGTATTTCGATTACCGCGAATACGGCCTCGCGCTGCCGGCCATGCTCCCGTTGACGAAAAAATGGGACCTTTCGGTCACTCCGGAATGGAACGTCCGCCGGTACAGCAGCCGCACGGCCCGGGATGAGAACAATCGCTATACTTCGGATGCCCAGGTCAACCAGCTTTTCATCCTCAGCACCGGTTTCACGTATAGCTCCAGCGAAGTGACCCGGACGACGCTGTTCTATACGTACCAGCAGCAGTCGTCCAACATGAAATTTGAGAAGTACCTGAATTACAACTACTCCGGACATTACTTCGGCGTCAATCTTTCCTATACATACTGATCCCCGGCCCCGCAACAGGATTTTCCCTTGATATTCCGTGTAAACTCATATATAATATCGTAGATTTGTCACGCAGCCTGCAAGTCGCCGTTCGCGGTACAAATATGCAGCGCGTGAAGGCGGAATGGCATGGCCTCCAAAAACACTGTCCGCAGAAAAACAGTCAAGGAAATCCTCCAGGAAAATAAATTACTGACCGAAGAACAGCTGCAGCAGGCGCTGGAAGAATCAAAAAAAACCGGCGAGCCGCTGCAATCGGCAGCGGTCCGGCTTAATTTCATAAGCCGCGTCGACCTGCTGCGCACGCTGTCGCAGGAATGGGGCGTCAAGGCCGTCAATCTTGACGAGATCGAAATAGACCCGGAAGTTGCCAAGGTCATACCGGAAGCGGCTGCGCGTCGCCACCGAGCGGTCCCTTTCGTCAAGGAAGACAACGTCCTTTTCGTCGCGATGGCCGACCCCAAGGACTTTTTCGTCATCGAAGATATCCAGCTGCGCACCAATTTTGAAGTCCAGCCCTACCTGACGCTGCCGGAGGACATCACCAAGGTCCTGGACAAATCGTACGGCCTTGCCGCCAGCGTGTCGGTGGACAAGATCATCGGCAACATCAAAGAGGCCGCCGAGGACGAAGTAACACTCTCAAAAAAAGAAGAGAAGATAGATGTCGCCGAAGTGGACGCGACGGCGCCGGAAGTCGAAAAGCTGGTGAACGCGATCATCATCGGCGCCCTGCAGTCGAAAGCTTCCGATATCCATATCGAGCCGTTCGAGAACAGGCTTACCCTCCGCTACCGTATCGACGGCGCCCTTCGCGACGCGCCGTTCCAGGTGCCGTATTCCTTCCGCAACGCGCTGATCGCGAAACTCAAGATCATGACCGAGCAGATGGACATCACCGAACGGCGGCGCCCGCAGGACGGACGCATCCAGGTCATGGCCAAGGGCAATCCTGTCGAGTTCCGCGTCAACATCGTCCCCACTGTGTTCGGCGAATCGTGCGTCATGCGCGTGCTGGACCGCGCGTCTGTGCGCGTGGACATGGATAAGCTCGGCTTTCTCCCGGACACTCTGGAAAAACTGAAGATATCCCTCAAGAAGCCCTACGGGCTGATCCTTGTCTGCGGCCCGACCGGTTCCGGGAAATCGACGACCCTCTATGCGGCGCTCAATTCCATCAACGATCCCGACACAAAGATACTGACGGCGGAAAATCCGGTCGAATACAATCTTCCCGGCATCGTGCAGGTCAACGTCATCCAGGAGATCGGTTTCGATTTCGCTTCCGCTCTGCGCGCCTTCCTCCGACAGGACCCCGACGTCATAATGGTCGGCGAGATCCGCGACAAGGAAACCGCCCAGATCGCCATGGAAGCCGCCATGACGGGCCATCTTGTGTTCTCGACCATCCATACGAACGACGCTCCTTCAGCGGTCGCGCGCCTGCACGAAATGGGCGTGCCCAGTTTCCTCATATCATCCTCGCTGGAATGCGTTCTGGCGCAGCGGCTGATACGGCGGGTGTGCCCGGAATGCAAGGAAAAGATCGCGTTGACCGACGATTATCAGCGTTTTTTCAACCAGTACAAGATAGACACTTCGAAGGCCGTCCTCTACCATGGCAAAGGGTGCGATGCCTGCAACCGACTGGGGTATAAAGGGCGCGCCGGCATCCATGAGCTGCTGGTCATGAACGACGAGATACGTTCCCTGCTTCTCAAGGAGATCGCCGCGGGGCCTATCCGCGAAGCGGCGCGGGCGAACGGCATGAGGACGCTGCTTGAAGACGGACTGGCCAAGGTGACGATGGGGGTCAGCACGATCGAGGAAGTCCTGGCTACCGCCCAGTAGAGTGCCATTGAAAGAGGACAACGCATGAGCTCTTCATCAGACGTTCTGAAAGAAATATTCGATATAGCGCGCTCGCTCTCCTCCATGCTCGACGTGGACGGCCTGCTGAAGCGCATCGACGCCGCCGCAGAGAAACTGCTCGATGCCGAGGCTTCCTCCATCATGCTGCTCGATGAAGACAAACAGTCGCTTTCGTTTAAGGTGGCGAGCGGAGAAAAGGGCGGCATCATTCAGAAGATGAAGGTCAAAGTGGGCCAGGGGATCGCCGGCATGGTCGCACAGGAGCGGAAACCCCTCCTTGTGAACGACGCGGCCTCCGATCCCCGGTTCAACGGCCAGATGGACAAGACGTCGGGGTTCATCACGCGGTCGCTGGTGTGCGTGCCCATGATGGCGGACACCGAACTTGTCGGCGTGGCCGAGGTGCTGAATAAGAAAAGCGGGAATTTTTCGGAAGACGATCTCGTGATGCTGCAAAGCCTCGCGTCCCTCGCGGCCGTCAGCATAACGAACGCCCGCCTG
The DNA here is from genome assembly GCA_964577205.1 of uncultured Elusimicrobiales bacterium. Classification (GTDB taxonomy): domain Bacteria; phylum Elusimicrobiota; class Endomicrobiia; order Endomicrobiales; family CAIRNS01; genus CAZNYG01. Next base: position 8,044 of record CAZNYG010000047.1, read on the forward strand.
GCCGAGGATCAGCGGAATTTCTTTATCCACACCATAGAGATCATAGTGGCCGCGATAGAATCGCGCGACCACCGGCTGAAGGGCCACTCGTGGAACGTCGCCCAGCTGGCGACATTCCTGGCTAAATGCCTGGGCATGGACGGCCAGGAATACAAGAACCTGTATTACGGCGCGCTGCTGCATGACATCGGGGTCATCGCTATAGACGATGAGCTCAGCATGTCGCAGGGCGTCATGACCATCCGCGACCGCGACCCGGAGATCAATCATCCGCGGATCGGCGCCGAAATGGTAAAGAACATCAACCTGCTGAAAGGGACGGCGCCGATCATCCGCCATCATCATGAGAATTACGACGGGACCGGTTTTCCCGACGGGTTGTCGGTAGAGGCCATTCCCCTGGGTGCCCGCGTCGTCGCCGTCGCCGAGGCTGTGGACGAGATGATGAAAAGCGGCCTGCCGGAAGAGCGCGTCCGCCAGATGCTGAAACTTGGCCAGGAGACCCGCTTCGATCCCGAGATCGTAGGCCTTTACCTGAAGGAATTCACGGAATCCGCCGTGTAAAGACAGTGCAGAGAAAGTAACGGCGTTCATTGGTTGATTGGTTCATAAGGAAAGCCAACATCATTATAACGACTGGTTGTCTTGTAGTTAACCAATGAACCAATGGACTCATGAACGCCTTTGAGGTTTAAGCCACCCGTTCAATTGATCATAAGACGGTGACGAAGCACGTTTTAGCAACTCGGATAGCTTAACGCGACTGTACCGGCGGTAATGTCTGTTGAAGCCGTTAACGGGCATTGTAACCGCTCCGCGTGTTGCCGTTCCGAGGCGTTAAGAATGGGCATCGTCACCGTCTCGTGCATTTCCGGGTGTTCATTATTTTGAAAGGCGCTCTTAATTTGTTAAACTGCTGCTGTCGTATTGTGTGACCGCGTCGCCGTTACAGAAAGGATCATGTGCACCATGAAGAAAAAAATCGATGTAAAAAAACTGCTGAAAATAGCTGAGGAGCCATCCCGTCAATCGAGAGAACTGCATCCCTTCTACCGCGGGAAGATCGAGGTGCTTCCGAAATGCCGGGTGAAGTCCATAGACGATTTCGCGCTGTGGTACACGCCGGGCGTCGCGGCGGTCTGCAAGGATATCCAGGCGCGGCCCGAGCTCGTTTATGAATATACCAACAAATGGAATTCGGTCGCCGTCGTCAGCGACGGGACCCGCGTGCTGGGCCTTGGCAATATCGGCCCCGAAGCCGGTCTGCCGGTGATGGAAGGCAAAGCGCTCATCTTCAAATACCTGGGCGGCGTGGACGCCTTCCCGGTCTGCCTGGATACGGCCGACGAAGCCGAGATCATACGCACGGTAAAGATACTGCAGCCTTCGTTCGGCGGCATCAATCTCGAAGACATCGAGCAGCCGAAATGTTTCCCGGTACTTGAGACGCTCCGCAAGGAATGCCGTATTCCCGTCTGGCATGACGACCAGCAGGGGACGGCGCTGGTGACGCTTGCCGGCCTGATCAACGCGTTAAAAGTCGTGAACAAGAAAATTAAAGACGTCCGTATCGCGCTGGTCGGCGCCGGCGCCGCGAACATCTGTATCGCGCGCATGCTGATGCTCTACGGAGCGACGCCCGGAAAGATAGTCATGGTGGACAAGCATGGAACGCTTCATCCGCAGCGTACCGACCTGAAAACGTCCCATCACGCTAAATGGACGATGTGCGCCGAGACGAACGGCGAAGGCATCCGCGGCGGCATCCCTGAAGCGGTAGCGGGAGCGGACGTCCTTATCGCTCTTTCAGCTCCGGGGCCGGGAACCATAAAGAAAGAATGGATCGCCACTATGGCGAAAGGATCGATAGTTTTCGCCTGCGCGAACCCGGTGCCGGAAATATGGCCGTGGGAAGCGCATGAGGCCGGGGCCGCCGTCGTCGCCACGGGCCGCAGCGATTTTCAGAACCAGGTCAATAATTCCCTGGGATTCCCGGGTGTTTTCCGCGGGACTCTTGACGTACGGGCCCGGACGATAACGGATGAAATGTGCATTACCGCTGCAATGGAGCTCGCGAATTGCATCAAGGGATCGGCGCTCCGTCCAAACCGCATCCTTCCCACGATGGATGATTGGAACATATATCCGCGGGTGGCTGTTGCCGTCGCCATGAAGGCGCAGCAGCAGAAGATCGCCGGACGCAGAGCGAGCGCCGCGAAACTGTATGATGAAGCGCGGACAATGATCGCCCGCAGCCGCGGCATAACGCAGATGATGATGAAAAAAGGCTATATAAAGCCGCACAAATAAAAGGAGTTCATGGGTTCATGTGTTGATGAGTTCATGAGTGAACGGCGGGAATGGCAAAAGCGAGAAACAAACAGGATTGCCATTAAAGAATTGGCAATATGCAAAAATAGAAAAACCTTAGAAATAGAAAGTATAAATGTTCGGGTAATCGTTGTTGATGTTAACCCATGAGCTCATGAACTCATGAACTCGTGAACGCTGTTCGGTATTTATGAAAACCATTTCCGTTGGAACCATTATCGACGCGGTGGCGAAACTGAGCCAGGAAACGAATTTTTCTCTTCCTGACGATGTGCGCGCGGCTATTGAGCGGGGCGCGGCAGGCGAGACATCGGATAACGGCATAGCCGTTTTCGACCAGATACGGGAGAATGCCGCTGTCGCGGAGAAGAAAAAACTTGCCCTCTGCCAGGATACCGGCATCGCGGATATTTTTGTAACGCTGGGACAGGAAGTTCAGATTGCCGGCGGTACGCTGGCCGACGCCATCAATACGGGGGTCGCGCAGGGGTACCGTGACGGGTTCCTCCGGAAATCCATCGTGCGTGATCCTCTGCGCCGGGAGAATACCGGCGACAACATCCCGGCCAATATATCCCTGGATCTGGTGCCGGGCGACGGCCTTTCCATTACGCTGCTTCCCAAAGGCGGCGGCAGCGAAAACGCCAGCATGCTTGCCATGCTGACCCCTTCAGCGGGATGGCAGGGCGTGCGCGATTTTGTGCTGGACGCGGTAAGGGCGAAAGGCATCAATGCCTGTCCTCCCCTGGTCATCGGGGTCGGTATCGGCGGCGATTTTTCTTCGGTCGCCCGGCTCGCGAAGAAAGCGCTTTTGAGAAGCCTTGATGCGCCGTCCCCTGATCCATTCTACGCTGAGAAAGAAAAAGAGCTTCTCGACGCGGTGAACGCGACCGGTATCGGGCCCATGGGGCTCGGCGGCACGGTAACGGCGCTGGGGATCCATATCAATGCCGCTCCCTGTCATATCGCTTCGCTGCCCGTTGCCGTCAGCATGCAGTGCCATTCTTGCCGCAGGAAGACGATCATATTGTAATGGATGAATTATGGAGATAATGACCGAAATTTTGCTTGGTGATTGTGGGGAACAATTAAAAAATCAGAAAGAAAATTCAATAGATCTGATTTTTACTTCTCCACCTTATGCTGATAGCAGAAAGAATACGTATGGAGGAATCAGTCCTTCAAAATACGTCGAATGGTTTCTACCGATAAGCGCTGAGTTGTTGCGCGTCTTAAAACCTTCGGGTACTTTTGTGCTAAACATAAAAGAAAAAGTCGTAGATGGCGAGCGCCATCCTTATGTTATCGAACTGATACTTGAAATGAGAAAGCAAGGATGGTTGTGGACCGAAGAATTTATTTGGCATAAGAAAAACTGTTTTCCTGGAAAATGGCCGAACAGGTTTCGGGATGCATGGGAAAGATTATTACAGTTCAATAAGAGTAGAGATTTTTCGATGTATCAAGATGAAGTAATGGTACCGATGGGTGATTGGGCAAAAACCAGGCTAAGGAGACTAAGCGAAACCGATAAGATTCGGGACAACTCAAAAGTAGGTAGCGGATTTGGAAAGAAAATTGTAAATTGGGTCGAACGAGAAAAAGCTTATCCGACAAACGTTCTCAATCTTGCGACCGAATGCTCGAATCGAAATCATAGCGCTGTCTTCCCAGAGGCTTTGCCCGAATGGTTTATCAAGTTATTCACTAAGCAGGGAGATACTGTGCTTGATCCTTTCATGGGATCTGGTACGACTATCCGAGTTGCACAGCAATTAAAGAGGAATTCAATAGGAATTGATATTCATCCGGACTATGTTAAGGCGGTAAAAGAACAGACGCTCGAAAAGGAACTTTATCTCTTTGAAAAAGGGAGAAAATATGGGAAAGCTAAGTCTCGAAGACGTCTGTAGATATGTATCGGAGAATATAGGGTCATTTCATGCCAAAAGACTTGAAAGTCTCAGCAAACTGAGCCTTGAGAAGATTCTTAAGAGGAAAAATCCTTACCTTTTTAAAGCGAAAAATATACATACTTCGCACGATTTGGTAAGAATACTGATGGATGCCCACTTATCCTCTCAGGAAGAAGCGGTATTCGGAACATTTCTTGAAGGATTGGCAATCTTCATATGTGGCATTGTTTATCAAGGGAAAAAATCTTCAGCGGAAGGAATTGACCTTGAATTTGATAAGAAGGATATCACCTATATTGTTACAATAAAGTCCGGCCCGAATTGGGCGAATAGCGGACAGATAGCCAATATGAAAAGTAATTTCAAAAAGGCTAAGAAAATACTAGGTACTAACCGCGGGCGACATCAGATAATTGCAGTCAATGGCTGTTGCTATGGAAAAGATGATCAACCGGATAAAGGGGAATATCTGAAATTGTGCGGACAACGTTTCTGGGCGTTTATTTCGAATAACCAAAAATTGTATACTGAAATAATCGAACCATTGGGATATCGTGCAAAAGAGAAGAACGAAGAGTTCTTTGCTTCTTATGGCAGGATCATTAATAAGTTTACGTATCAATTTACGGAACAATTTTGTACTCCAGATGGCGAAATCAAATGGGCTGAATTGGTCAAGTTTAACTCAGGAAGCGACCGATAATTCATTGTATGCATAACATAACAACCACTGAACTTTCTACGTCAAGTATCTGCTTGAAAGCGGGAGATCGTATCGAACTTTCCGGCATAATTCATACCGCACGCGACGCAGCGCACCAGCGTTTTGCCGAACTGCTGCGTGCTGGGAAACCGCTGCCTGTGAACCTGAACGGACTGGTCATTTATTATTGCGGACCCTGCCCGGCGCGCCCCGGATCGCCCATCGGCTCATGCGGCCCTACCACGTCTTCCCGGATGGACCCCTACACGCCGTTGATGCTGGAGCGCGGCGTCAAAGCGGTGATCGGTAAAGGCAAACGCGCTCCCGCCGTCCGGGAGGCCCTGAAAAAAAACGGGGCCGTCTATCTTGTCGCCACCGGCGGGGTGGCCGCCCTTTTTGCTGAAAAAGTAAAAAGCTGTTCTCCCGTCGCGTTCCCCGATCTCGGCCCCGAAGCGGTCTACCGCCTTGAAGTCGACCGCCTGCCCCTCATTGTAGCCATTGACAGCAGGGGAAATGATATTTTCAACAGCGGCGAGTAAGCAAGCGAGTTCGTCCCGCATCCGCGGGACTGGCGAGTAAGCAACGATCAGACAATAAGCATTTATAAATAGAAAGCTGTTGACATTGATTTTGCTGTTCACTTACTCGCTCACTCGCTTAATCGCTACTTGCTTTCTTTTTGAGGTATCCCATGCTTCTCGCCATCGACATCGGCAATACCAATATAACGCTCGGGCTGTTCGCCATGAAGGACGGGCGGGCGGTGAGGGCGCCTGTCAAACTGTGGCGGCTTTCGACGAACAAGAATAAAACGGCCGACGAGTACGGATCGAAGATCCTGGACCTTTTCCATTACGCCCGCCGCGATGCTTCCGAAGTGAGGGGAGTGGCTGTCGCCAGCGTCGTCCCGGCGCTCAATTACGATTTTGAGCAGCTTGCCGAAACGTATTTCGGAAAAAAAGCCTTTTTCGTGGAACGGGAAACCGCCCCGCGCCTGCGCATGGCGTACGACAATCCCGCCGAAGTGGGAGCCGACCGTATCGCCGACGCGGTCGCGGCGTACGCTTTTTACGGCGGCCCGGTCATCGTCCTAGATTTCGGTACCGCGACGACTTTTGACTGTATCGGGCCGAAAGGGGAGTATCTCGGCGGTGCCATCGCCCCGGGGCCTCATCTTTCCGCGAGAGCGCTTACGGAGCATACCGCCAAGCTTCCCCAGGTCAAGATAGTCAGGCCGGCACGGGCGATGGGAAAATCTACCATCGAAGGAATGCAGTCGGGCCTGTATTTCGGATACGTGGGGCTGATAAAAGAAGTCCTGAACCGGCTGAAAAAAGAGATGAAGGGGAAACCGGTGGTCATCGCGACCGGCGGGCTTGCACCGGTCATCGTTCCCGATATCAGGGAAGTGAAGCATATCGTACCCGAACTGACCCTGGAAGGGATACGCTTATTGTGGGAAGGAAGATGCGCACACAGGACACAAGACGCAGGACGCAGGATTCAAGCAAAAACAAAACTGAGACCCCAATGAGAATTCCAGTTACATTTCTGAACTATGCCAGTACCCATCAGGGCGCCAGTCAAGCCTTAGACGGGGGTGCGGTATAAAGGAGAAAGTGGAATGAAAAGGTTCTTTTTAATCGCAGCGGCATTCATCATGTTCGTATCAACGGGATGGAGCGCGAACCTGTTCGACACGTTTACCGGGAATATCACGGGCGTATCCGCTGAGCTCGCCCAGAAGAGACTGGACAATTTCGCGAAGGACCTCGGCGTCATGATGGCGGGCGGGCAGTTCCATCAGGGCAAGACGCTCGGGTTCCCGGGCTTTGATATCGGGGTGAGGACGCCGGTAAAGAAGGCCGGCGGCGACAACGATATCGCCAGATCGGCGGACGTGAACACGCTGATATTCCCCGCGCTGCAGGCCGAGATAGGCCTTCCGTCGAAGTTCGACCTGCTGGGCCGCTATTCAGCCATTTCGGATGCTGTGGTAACCGGCGTCGGTATACGCTATGGCGTCATTAAGAATTCATTGCCCGGCGCTCCTTCTCTTTCGGTCCAATCGATGTACAGCACGCTGAGCGCCAGTGCCGGCGACAACAAGCTGAAAGCGACTAATGTGGCGTTTTCAGGCGTCGCTTCCATCGATCTCGAGATCATCAATCCGTACCTCGGGATCACTTATTCAACGACCAAGGTTGAACCCGATCCGTCTCTGCCTCTGCCCCGCGCCGGCATATCCGGCGATGCGTCCGGCGTCATTTTTGAGGGCGGTATTAATATGGATATTCTGCCTCTTACCTATCTGCAGGTTGGCGCGCTTGTCGCGGAGGGTGAGTTGGGGTATTCTGCAGGCCTTGGCGTAAGATTCTGACAGGCATAATTCTTTTGATAAAACTGGCACTTGGTAAAATCGAGTACCAGTTTTATTTTTTTGTGCCGCTTATTATTCGACGGAAAAATGCAGGGAGGACATAATTAGCAGTCTCGTGTTCCCATTGACAGCTTTGAATTGATTTGTTATAATTAGCACTTGTAAAAAGAGAGTGCTAATCAAGCTGTTACCGCGGGGGCGTCATTGCGGCGCTCCCCACATTCCAAGGAGGTGAAGCAGCATGAAGATCAGACCGTTGGGAGACCGTATCCTTGTAAAAGCAGTGGAAGCGAAAGAAGTGAAAAAGAGCGGCATTATCATCCCTGATACCGCGAAAGAAAAACCGCAGGAAGGTGAAGTGATAGCCGCTGGCAAAGGCAAGATCACCGATGAAGGAAAGGTGATCCCCCTTGACGTCAAAGTCGGAGACAGGATCCTGTTCGGGAAGTATTCCGGAACGGAAGTGAAGATCGAAGACGTTGAATACCTGATCATGCATCAGGACGATGTGCTCGGGATTCTCGAATAACTAATAATAAGAAGCGAGGTGAACTTAGATGGCAAAACAGATAGTATATACCGATGAAGCGCGCAAATCAGTAAAGAACGGCGTTGACAAACTTGCCAATGCCGTGAAAGTAACTCTCGGGCCGAAAGGTCGCTATGTCGTGCTCGATAAGAAATTCGGGTCCCCGGTCGTGACGAACGACGGCGTGACCATCGCCAAGGAGATAGACCTGGAAGACCCGTTTGAGAACATGGGTGCCCAGCTGGTCAAGGAAGTCGCTTCCAAG